>NZ_JBEZNH010000002.1:329560-330494 GCF_040653115.1 Streptosporangium sp. NPDC048047
GCAGCGTCGCCATGAACAGAGAGCGTCAGGCGTCGGCGGGCAGGATGCGAAAAGAGGTGAGGCCGCGTGTCAGGGGCTCGATGGCCCGGAAGTCGCGCTGGTCGAGGGTGAAGATGCGGTCGGTCCTGTACCGGTCGGCCAGCACCACGCCCACGGCGTCCGCCAGGTCCAGTCGCAGCCCCTCGTACTTCATGCGGACGCTGTGAGCCGCGACGAGGTCGGCGGGCTTCAACTCGGCCAACCGGTACTGACCGTCTCCCATGCGGGCGTTCAGGGCCTCCATGATCTGCATCGCGGCAGGGAATCCCAGGCCACGGTGGACTAGGTGGTCCAGTTCGGTGACCACCAGGGGGGAGATGGCGAGGACTTCGTGCTGGGCGATATCGGCGGCGCGTCGGTGTTCGGGCTGCGCGCGGTCGAAGGCCGCGTAAAGGGCGGAGGTATCGGCGACGACGATCAACGGCGTGCTGCTCGTTCCCTGATGTGCTCGTGGATCTCGTCGTCCATGGCCTCGGCGGTCATGGCGCGCCCGCTGTCGAAGACGGGAAGCGCTCGGGTATGCCGGGGACGTGTCGAGCCGTCGAGCAGCATCGCGATGCCCCGCCGGATGAGCTCGGCTTTGCTGACGCCCGTGGCCGCGGCTTCGGCCTCCAGCCGGGTTTCCAGCTCCTCGGGGAGATAGACGGTCGTCTTCAGCATGCCTTATATGGTACCACCCACACTCGGGAAGCCAGTGGCTGACGAGGGAGGACGCGCCGGCCCAAGAGCCCCCGAGCCGCGACGCGCAGCGTCGCCATGAACCTGCGAGGGGGCGCCGGTGTCTGGACTGAGGAGCGCAGGAGCGGAGCGACGGAGTGACGAGGGAAGACATCGGTTACCAGCCCCCGAGCCGCGACGCGCAGCGTCGCCATGAACCTGCGAGGGGGCGCCGGTG
>NZ_JBEZNH010000002.1:330593-348734 GCF_040653115.1 Streptosporangium sp. NPDC048047
GAGTGACGAGGGAAGACATCGGTTACCAGCCCCCGAGCCGCGACGCGCAGCGTCGCAATGAACACAGTAAAATATTACCCCCTGTTGCGGAAAGCGCTTACCGTAAGAGAGTGGTTCTCGTGTGCCTCCATGGGGGCGCTTCACGGTGATGAAAGGTTGCTCCGCGTTGATCCACTCATATGACCCCCGGACCGGCGAGTCCTTCGGCGATCCCTTCCCCCTCACCTCCGACGAGGAGGTGGACGCCGCCGTCCGCGCCGCGCACGCCGCCGCACCCGCCTGGCGGGCCGCCGACAGGGCCGTCGTCCTCGAAGCGGTCGCCGACGCGCTGGAGGCGAACATCGAGGAGCTGTGGCGGGCCGCCGACGCCGAGACCGCCCTCGGCGAGGTACGGCTGCGCGGCGAGGTCGGCCGGGCCGCCGGGCAGTTCCGGCTCTTCGCCCGGGTCCTGCGCGACGGCGCCCACGTCGAGGCGGTGATCGACCATGCCAAGGCGGAGCCGCCCACCCCCGACCTGCGCCGCATGAACCACCCGCTGCCCGGTGTGGCCGGCGTGTTCGCGGCGAGCAACTTCCCCTTCGCGTTCTCGGTCGCCGGCGGCGACACCGCCTCGGCCCTGGCCGCCGGCTGCCCGGTGGTGGTCAAGGCGCACGACGGGCACCCCCGCACCTCCGAGCTGTCCCACCGGATCATCCAGGGCGCCCTGCCCGACCCCGCGCTCCTCGGCCTCGTCCGGGGGCTGGACGCCGGCAAGGCCCTGGCACGGCACCCCGAGGTGGCGGCGGTCGGCTTCACCGGGTCGATCCCCGGCGGCAAGGCCATCCAGGCGCTCATCGACGAGCGGCCCGATCCGATCCCGTTCTACGGCGAGCTGGGCAGCGTCAACCCGGTGGTCGTCCTGCCCTCCGCCCTGTCCCAGGACCACGGCAAGGGCCTGGCGGCGGGGTTCGCCGCCTCGCTCACCCTGGGCGTCGGCCAGTTCTGCACCAATCCGGGCCTGATGTTCGTTCCCGACGACGCCGAGCTGCTGAAGTCCGTCGCCGAGGCGGTCGCCGCCACCGCGGGCGGACCGATGCTGACCGAGCGGATGCGGGGCGGGTTCCTGCACGGGCTGGAGCGGCTGGGCGCGCTCACCCCCCTCGCCGAGGGACGGCCCGGCGAGGGCGCGTTCGCGGTGACGCCGCAGGTGTTCACCGTCGACCTGGCGGCGTTCGCCGAGGCCCTGCCCGGCATCGCCGAGGAGTGCTTCGGCCCCGCCGCGATCGTGGTCACCTACGCAGACCCCGCCGAGCTGCCCGCCGTACTGGAGCGGCTTGACGGGGCGCTCACCGCCACCGTCCACGGAAGCGACCCCGGAGAGGCCCGCGAGGTCGCCGAGGTGCTCCTCGGGAAGGCCGGGAGGCTGATCTGGAACGGCTGGCCCACCGGGGTCGCGGTGAGCTGGGCGATGCACCACGGCGGCCCCTGGCCCTCCAGCACCGCCCCCGCCCACACCTCGGTCGGCGCCGCCGCGATCCGCCGCTGGCTGACGCCCGTCTCCTACCAGGACTGGCCCGCCGAGCTGCTCCCGCCGGAGCTGCGCGACGACAACCCCCTCGGCGTTCCGCGCCGGGTCGACGGGGTCCTGCGGACTGGAGGGTGACGGTGACGCCGGGGGACGGCCGGCGGCACCGGGCGCTCAAGGAAGACCGGGTGCTCAAGGAAGACCAGGTGCTCAAGGAAGATCGGGGGCTCAAGGAAAACCGGGCGCTAAAGGAAAACCGGCGCCTCCGCGTCTAGGCGGCATGAGCGAGGCGCGGAATGTGACGGCGGACGACTTCGCCGAGTGGTACGCCGAGGCGTTCGTGGAGATCCGGCGAGCGGTGACGCTCGCCGTGGGCGACGCCGACCTCGGCGAGGAGGCCACGGCCGAGGCGTTCGCCAAGGCACTGGTGCACTGGCCGAAGGTCCGGCGGGCGGACTCCCGGCGCGCCTGGGTGTACCGGGTCGCGCTGAACGAGGCCCGGTCGAGGTTCCGGCGGCTGCGCCTGGAACGCCGGTATCTGCAACGCCGCCGGGCGGAGGGGGAGCTTCATCACCCTCCGCCTGAGGAACCGGACACCGCGCTGTGGCGGGCGGTGTCCGGCCTCCCGCCCCGGACCAGGACCGCGGTCGTGCTGCGGTACGTCGCGGACCTGAGCGTGGCGGAGGTGGCCGAGGCGATGGGGGTGGCGACCGGTTCGGTCTCGGCGACCCTGCACCATGCCCGTAAACGCCTCGCTCAGGTGCTGTCCGAGGAGCCGAAGGGGGCAGAGCGATGACGTCGATCGACGAGGACGAGCTGCGGAGGCTGGGAGACCATCTGCCGGCGGGGCCGGCCCGCCCGCTGGCGGAGATCGAGGACCGCGCCCGCACGCTGCGCCGCCGGCGGCGCAGCGCACACGTCGCGGTCGCGGCGGTGGGGACCGTGGCCGGAGCGGTGGTGCTGGCGCTCTCCGGGGTCGTCGTCCCGGGGCAGCCCTGGGAGCGGCCGGCGGGAACCGCCGCCTGGGACGTGTTCGCCCCGCCCCCCGCCCAGGCGGGAGGACTGGAATGCGTCGACTCGCTCACCGACCCGGGCGCACTGCCGCCCGAGGGGCGCTATCTGCCGGCGCGTTCGCTGCCGGCGCCCCCGCTGACCGGTTTCGCGGCCGCCGTGGCGCCGTGCGGTCCGGACGACCTCCCCGCCGAGGGCACCCGCCCCTCGGCTGTGGCCGAACAGACCGGTTCCGGCGGCCCGGGCGCGACACCGGTGATCACCCTGTGGGGGCCGGGGGCGGGCCCGTTGGAGGCCGACGACCCGGGCCGGCTCACCGACGTGACGGTGCGCGGTGCCGGCGGGCAGTTGCTCCGCCCCGCGGACGAGGCGGCCCGGACCGCCGGGGCGCTGGTGGTGGCCTGGCGGGAGCACGGACTGTGGTGGAGCGCCCGGTCCCGGGGGCTTCCGGCGGACAAGGTGCTCGCCGCACTCGGCGGACTCGTCCTGGAGGGCGGTACGGTGACCCGCTGGCCGTTGCCGGAGGGTTTCACGGTCACCGTTGACTCCGCGGGGCACGCGCCGAGGCCCCGATGGCGGATGAGCGCCACCTACGGGACGTTCGAGCAGGACGGCGGATTCTCCCTGACCGTCGAGGACCGCGGCCGCAACCCCCTCGCCCACGAGGGCGCCGAGAGGGTGACGATCGCGGCGAAGGACCCCTCGGTACGCGGCGTTGGCTACCTCGCGCATGAGGGCGCGGAGGAGGTCCGCCTGATCTGGATGGCGGCGGACGGCCGCCGGTTCTCCCTGGGGGGCCGTCTCGGCCGGGATGAGGCGCTGCGCATCGCGGCCGGTCTGGAACGGATCGGCGCCGATGACCCCAGGATCGCCGGCAAGGTCGCCACGCCGAGGTCGTGAGGCGGTGCTCCGGGTCGTGATTGACGCAACCATTCGGTTGCCATATGGTTATGGCAACCGAATGGTTGCTATTTGGAGGTGCCCCGTGGGGTTTCCTGATCGAATCGAACGCACCGTGCGCGTGAACCGGCCGGTGGAGCGGGTGTGGGACGCCGTCACCACGGCCGAGGGACTCGGCGCCTGGTTCGGCGACAACGCCGAGATCGACCTGAGCGTCGGCGGCACCGCGAAACTGACCTGGAAGAGCGGCGACGCGGCGGAGCTGCGCATCGAGCGGATCGAGCCGCGGACGGTCTTCGGGTACACGTGGCACATCCACGGCCTGCCCGACCACGACCCGCGCCGTACCTACGTCGAGTTCACCCTCACGCCGGACGGCGACGGCACCGTCGTCACCGTCGTCGAGACCGGATTCGCCCAGCTCGAACCGGCCGAGCACCGCGGAGCGTTCGACGGCAACACCCAGGGCTGGGCACACGAACTCGACGAGCTGGCCGCCTATCTCCGTGTCTGACCAGGCGTCGGAAGCCGTCGCGGAGGCCGTCTTCGCGGCACTGGCCGACCCGAACCGGCGCGCCATCCTCGCCGCGCTCGCCGAGGGGGGACCGGCCACCGCGACGGACCTGGCCGCCAGGCTGCCGATCACCAGGCAGGGGATCGCCAAGCACCTCGCGGTGCTCGCCGAGGCGGGCCTCGTGGCGGCCGAGCCCGGCGAAAGGCGCAGGATCCGCTACCGCCTGCAGGCGGAGCCGATGCGGGTCGCGCAGCGGTTCCTCGCCGCCCTGGCCCGCGACTGGGACGGACATCTCGCGGCACTGCGCTCACACCTGGAGTGATGTGCTCGCACCTGGAGTGATGTCAGGACATCGCTCCCTCATGCCCATGGTGACGCCGGGAGCACGGCGCCACCCGCGAAGGGAAGGAAACACGACCATGAGCGATTCGGGACACACCATAACGTTCCTGGTGGACCAGACCCCTGAGGAGGTCTTCGCCGCCGTCACCGACGTCCGCGAGTGGTGGTCGCAGGACATCGAAGGGCCCACCGACGAGCTCGACGGCGAGTTCACCTACCGTTCCGGAGAGAACCACCACTGCACGATGCGGATCGTGGAGCTCGTGCCCGGGGAGAGGGTCGTCTGGCTGTGCCTGGACAACCACTTCGGCTTCACCCGGGACAAGACCGAGTGGATCGGCACGAAGATCGTCTTCGAGATCTCCGAGGAGGACGGTGGGACGCGGCTCCGCTTCACACACCAGGGGCTGGTCCCCGACTACGAATGCTTCGACGTCTGCACGACGGCCTGGGACGGTTACGTCGCCGGCAGCCTGAGGAGCCTGATCACCACCGGCCGGGGTGATCGTGACAACGCCGTCCGGAACGCGAAGGCGCTGGCGCGACTCGGCTGAAGGCGGTCGTGCGACGGCGGGCCGGTTCGCGGGGATCGGTTCACGAGGGCCGGTTCATGAGGGCCGGTTCACGCGCCGGGGCCCCGGTCCGCCGTACGCGACCGGGGCCCCGGCTCCCTGAGAGGGTCAGCGCACGCGGCCCGCGCCCGCGTGCTGCGACACCGACAGCCGGACCGACTCCGCCGGGTCGATCCCGGTGTGCAGGACCGGGGTCCAGCCCGCGTCGGAGCCGAGGTCGGGGTCGTGCTCGGCGTTGTAGACCGCGACGAGGTCGATCGGGGAGACCCTGCCGCCGACCCGCAGCACGTTGCCGCGGGCGGTGAGGGAGGTGCCGCCCCAGTTGTGGAGCAGCGACGCCGGGTCCACCGCGCGGCCGAGCCGGAAGAAGTTGTTCTCCGCGAAGATCTGCGACCCCACGCCCACGCCCAGCGCGTACTCGAAGCCCGAGTCGCCCGGCACCTCGTAGTAGTTGTTGTAGACGTGCACCTGGCCGAAGCGGACCCGGGGCAGCCGCTGGAGCGTGTTCCTGAAGTGGTTGTGATGGACGGTGACCTTGAGCTTGCCCGAGTCGGTGGCCGGGTTGTTGGTCGAGCCGATCAGCATCGTCTTGTCGTGGTCGGTGAACCGGTTCCACGACGCCGTCACGTAGTTGGAGCCCGAGGTGATGTCGAGCTGCCCATCGTGGACCTGGTAGGGCCGCCCGAAGTACAGCGGCTGGCCGGAGTCGGGGTTGTCGCCGTCACTGAAGGTGTTGTGGTCCGCCCACACGTGCGTCGAGCCGGTCACCGAGATGTTGTCGTAGAGGGAGTTCCAGTTGCCCTCGTCACCGTCGGTGGGGTCCCACTGCGGGAAGCAGTCGGCGGTGTCCTCGAAGGTGATGTTGCGGATGATGACGTTGTCGGCCTTGTCGACGTGCAGGTTGACGCCGCGGATGACGGCGTTCCCGCCCACGCCGACGATGGTGGTGTTCGAGGGCACCTTGAGCTTGATGTCCGCGGTCTGCCGGGCCGCGGAGGCGGCACGCGCGTCCTCCTGCGGTCCGGACGGCTCGGTGTCCCGGCCCCACACCGCGGGGTCGTAGGCCGCGAGGTAGGCCTCCAGGGAGTAGCCGCCGGTCACGTAGTCGGCGCAGGTCTTGTCCGGTGCGATGGTCCCCGAGACATAGATGATCCTCGGCCCCGGCGAGGCGAGCGCGGCGGCCAGCTCGGTGCGGGTGGTGACCGTACGGACGTTCGCGGCGGGCGCGGCGGCGCCGCCGGTGGTGCCCGTCCCCTCGGAGGCCCAGCCGTCGCCTCTGGGAAGGGTCTGCCGGCCCAGGTCGGCGCCGTGGCCGTTACCGTGACCGTGACCGGACGAGGTGGCCGGGGCGGCGGGGCCGGGGGCCGCCGCAAGCGCGGGCGGGGCGGCCAGAGCCGCCAGGGACAACAGGGCAGCGAGGGTGACTGTCCGTTTCATGAAATTCCTCCGCAGATCAGGTCAGGTGAGGGGAGGGGGAGGCGCCGGTCGCGGGACCGGCGCCAGGAAGGTCAGCCGCCGTTGCGCTGCTTGTAGGAGGCCTGGGCCTCGGTCAGCTTGGCCGCGAGGGTGTCCAGGAACTGCTTGGCGGTCTGGCTGCCCTGCAGGACCTTCTGGAACTCCGGCTCCGCGTCGGTCTTGGTGATCGCGTTGAACTCGGGCAGGTAGTACGGCATCTGCACGACCTTGGTGGCCGGGTCGTTGAGCACCTTGACCGCCATGGAGACGTGCTGCAGATCCGTGATCCACGGCTCGTCGTTGACCTCGGTGTTGGCCGGCAGCACACCGGTCTTCTCGGCCCAGTAGCTGTTCATCGCCTTGGAGGCGGCGAACTCGGCGAACCTGTAGGCGGCGTCCTTGTTCTTGCCGCTCGCGAACAGGCCGATCCCGGCGACCGGGTTGGACAGGACCGTCTGGACGCCGCCGTCGGACTTCGGCACCGGCATGGCCGCCACCTTGTCCTTGCCGAACGCCTTGACGTGGTCGTTGTACGACCCGAGGTTGTGCTGCATGATCGCGACGGTGCCGCCGTCGAACTGGGCGACCATCTTCACGTAGTCGTTGTTGATGTCGGCCTGCGGGGTGACCTTGTCGTACATGCCGACCAGCTTCTCCAGGGCGGCCACGTTCCTCGGGTCGTTGACCGTCGCCTTGCCGGAGGCGTCGAAGATCTCGGTGATGCCCGACTGGCCGTAGACGACCTCGATCATCTGCGCGATCGAGCCCGCGCCGCCGCGGATGGTGAAGCCGTAGCGGTTCTTGGACTTGTCGGTCAGCTTCTGGGCGGCGGTGAAGAACTCGTCCCAGGACTTGGGCTCCTCCAGCCCGGCCTCCTTGAACCAGTCGGTCCGGTACCAGAAGACGCCCATGTTGGTGGACATCGGCATCATGTAGGTCTTGGCGTCGGGCACGGTCGCCTTGACGGTGTTCACCACCTGCTCGTTCAGCTTGCCGTTCAGCGCCCCGCCGGAGATCCGGGTGTCCAGCGGGTCGAGCGCCTTCTGCGCCACGAGGCTGGCCAGCATCGCGGTGGAGACGCCGCCGACGTCGGGCAGGCCGCCGCCGGCGATGGCGGTGTCGTACTTCTGCTGGACCTGCGCGATCGGGATGCCGACGTACTTCACCTTGATCTTCGGGTTCGCCTTCTGGAACTCGTCGATGATGTGCTGCCACACCGGCGTCCGGGCGGGGCCGCCGTTGTCGTCCCAGAAGGTGATCGTGGTGGTGCCGTCGGAGGACGCGCTGTCGTCCGAGCCGCACGCGGCCAGACCGGAACCGAGCATGAGCGCGGTGGCGAGGACCGCCAGGCGCTTCGAGTGAGCAGTCATTGCTCCCTGCCTTTCAGTGTCTGTCCCCCGACATCGCTGTGATGGTGACGCCTCCGGAGGACCGGCGGCGTGAGATCTTCCCTGTCGTTCCGGCGGGCCGGGCACGGCCCGCCGGAGGTGCGTCCGAGACCCGCCCGCGCGGGCCCCTCCCGGCGGCCGCGGGCCCGGAGGCCGGGCCCGCGGTGGCCGGAGATCATGTCGTGGCCTTCTCTGCCAGTGCCGCGGCGGCGGCGCGGTCCAGCCGCCCGTCCGCGACGACGGTGACGACCCTGCGGGCCAGGGCGTCCTCGACGACCAGTGGCCTCTCCCAGGCGAGCGCGGGGCCCACCCCCGGATACTCCTCGGTGCGGACGAACCAGGGGTCCGACCGCTGGGCGAAGACCAGGGTCCAGCCGGGGGAGGCCAGGGCGAGCCAGGGGGCGGTGGAGCCGTGCACCCGGTCCTCGCCCTCGGCGTCCTCGGTGAAGACCTCCCGGTCGGCGGTCTCGCCCGGCGCCCGCCAGAAGAAGCCGCCGTAGCCGGCCCCGGTCCTGCCCTTGGTGGCCGAGCTGCGGACCTCGAGCGGCGCGCCGGTGAGGTTCGTCAGCGTGAAGGAGAAGTCGAGCGCCCAGCAGCCGTCGAGCTCCACCGCCCGGACCTCGCGCTCCTCCAGGGCGATCTCCGTCCCGTCGGGCCCGCGCCAGGACAGCGTCTCGGTGAAGCCGGCCGGGTCGCGCCGGAGGAAGGCCAGGTGGCGCTGGGAGCCGTGGTCGCCGAGCCAGGCGGGCCCGTGGTCGCGGACGTAGGTGCGCCCGCCCCAGAAGTTGGCGCCGCCCAGGTCGGACACGGCGACGCTCACCCCCAGGTGGTGCACATGGTCGGCGGGGGCGAACTCGGTGACGACGGTCCCGCCCAGCGTCCGCACGGGGTGCAGGTAGGGGCGGGGCGACGACGTCCCGGGCAGCCGGGGCCGGATCACGTACTCGGCCACCCGCACTCCGCCGACGTCGAGACCCACGGCCGATTCATCCGATTCATCCGGACCGGCCGAGTCGGACGAGCCGGTGGTCGCGAGGGCGGGCGGCGCGGCGGCGGTCGGGGCCCACGGCACGTCCAGCTCCGAGTACAGCGCCAGGCGCTCCGCGCTCGCCGCCGTGACCTCGGCGATCCCGGGCAGCACGCGCTGCTCCGCACCGACCTCCTGGAAGGCGTCGGGGATCACCCGGGGTTCGGGTGCCAGCCGTACGGCCTCCAGGACCCGCATGAACCCGGCGGTCCGCTCCAGCGGGACCAGCAGGTCCGCCTCGCCGCGGAGGTGCGCGACCAGGTTCTCCAGCAGGTCGGTCCGGGGGTGCGTCGCCGACGCGCCGCCGAACTCGACGCGGTCCTCGGTGTAGGTGAGCCGGATCCGCCCGGTCTCGCCGTGCACGACCAGGTACGGCTCGTGCCGCCGGTCGGCGCACAGCGACACGGCCACCGTGACCGTCGTCCCGTCGTCCATCCGCAGCCGCGCGGACGAGGTGTCGTCCGCCTCGATCTCGTTGGCGCGGTAGAGCTCCACCTCGACCGACTCGACCTCCGCGCCGGAGACGGCGATCGCGGTGGCCACGGCGTGCGCCAGCGGGTTGGTGAGGACGCCGTCCACCACGTCGACGCCGTCGGCCCGCCGCCTCCCGGCCCACGGCACCCGCGAGTAGTAGGAGTAGGGGCGCGCCCAGGCGCCCGCCGCGCCGATCCCGGTGACCCGGCCGATCGCCCCGTCGCGGACCAGCTTCCGCACCGCAGGGACCGCCTCGGAGCCGAGGCTCTGGAAACCCACCTGGCAGGCCAGCCCGGTCTCCCGTACGGCGGCGGCGATCCGCTCGTAGCCTTCGTAGGTGGAGGCGGGCGGCTTCTCCAGCAGCAGGTGCGCCCCGGCGCGCAGCGCCCGGACCGCGAGGTCGGCGTGGGTGTGGATCGGTGTGCACAGGATCGCCGCCTCGGCGCCGGTCCGCCTGATCAGCTCCTCCAGGTCGCCGGAGAACGCGACCCCCTCGGGCAGCCCTTCGACGGGCCGCACGTCGCACACCCCGGCCAGCTCGACCGTCCTGGCGGCGGACAGGCGCCGCAGGTTCTCCAGGTGCCACCAGCCGTGCCCGTGGGCGCCGGCCAGCACGACCCTGACGGGTTCCGTCACGGCGCCCTCCAGTTCAGTCCCAGGCCGCGGTGGTCCCCGGCGCGCAGTTCGCCCGCCTTCACCGAGACCGGGTACGGCTCGTCGATCAGGCCGAGCGCGGCGAAGGAGGCGTCCTCGACCTCCTCGGCCATGCACGGCAGCGGCAGGGCCAGGGCGAGCTGGCCGGAGATCTCCGGCAGCAGGTGCGGGTAGACCGGCACGCCGAACGCCCTGGCCAGCTCGGCGATCCGCAGCAGCGGGGTGATCCCGCCGACCCGGACCACGTTCGGCTGGACGATGTCGCAGGCTCCGGCGGCGAGCAGGTCCCGGAAGTCGTGGATGGAGTAGGCGCTCTCGCCGACGGCGATCGGCACGTCCACGCACGAGCGCAGCCGGGCCTGGCCGGTCACGTCGTCGGCGGGCAGCGGCTCCTCCACCCAGTGCAGGTCGTACTCCGACAGCGCCGCGATGGCCCGCCGCGCCCTCGGCAGGTCCCAGCGCTGGTTGGCGTCGACCATGAGGAGCGTGTCCGGGCCGATCACCTCGCGCACCGCCGCGACCCGCGCCACGTCCTCCCGCAGGGCGTCGCGGCCCACCTTGACCTTGACCGCCGGGTAGCCGGCCGCGCGCCACCGCTCCGCCTGCGCGACGAGCTCCTCCAGCGGGTAGTGCAGGTTGACGCCGCTGCCGTACACCGGGACGCTGTCGCGCCGCCGGCCGAGCGTCCCGACCAGCCCGCCGTCCCCGCAGCGCAGGTCCCACAGCGCCAGGTCCACCCCGGCCAGCGCGATCGTGGTCAGGCCGCCGCCGCCGGCCTCCCGCAGGTGCCGCCACAGCCGGTCCCACACGACCTCCGGGTGCGGCTCGCACCCGATGACGGCCTCGCGGATCTCGTGGTCCAGCAGCGCCCGTACGGCGTGCGCCCCGATCTGCGGCGTCCAGGAGAAGCCGCGCCCGGTACGGCCGTCCGACAGGGTCAGCTCCACGACGATGACGTGGTTGGCGGGCACGTCGACGCCCCACGGGCGGGACAGGGCCACGGTCCGCAGCGTCGTGGACAGGCCGGTGACCACCGGACGCCCGCCGGCGAGGCCGCCCGTCGCCATCCCGCCGCCCGGCCCGCCCGGCCGCGCGGCCTCCGCCGGTGCGCCGTCCGGCGGCGTCCCGGAGCCGGACGGCGCGCCGCCGGTCATCGTCCCTCCACCAGGGCGAGCCCGGTCGTGGTCAGCTTGACGAGTTCCTCCAGGTGCTCGGCGGACGGCTCGACCAGCGGCGGCCGGACCGGGCCGGCGTCCAGCCCCCGGTACCGCACCCCGGCCTTGACCAGCGACACCGCGTACCCGGGGACCTTGCCGCGCAGCCGTACCAGCGGCGCGTAGAACTCCCTGATCAGCCGCTCGTCGCCGTTGAGGTAGGCGGTGGCGATCTCCGGGGCGAAGCAGAACACCGCGCTGGAGTACAGGTCCACGCCGATGCCTCGGTAGGCGGGCATGGTCAGCTCGGCCGTGGGCAGCCCGTTGAAGAACAGGAAATCCGGCCGTTCCTCCCGCACCGCCAGCACCGTGCGCTGCATGAGGTCGATGTCGCCGACGCCGTCCTTGATGCCGGCGACGCCCGGGATCCGGGACAGCTCCACGGCCTGCTCGGGGGTCAGCACCACCGAGCCGCGCTGGTAGATGATCACGGGCAGCACCTCGGCGACCGCCGCCACGTAGGCCGCGTAGCCTTCGCGCGGGCCGTTCGTCAGGTAGGGCGGCATGAGCAGCAGCCCGTCCGCGCCGGCCTCCCGGGCCGCCCGCGCCTGGGCGAGCGCGGCGCCGATCGGGCCGCCCGCCCCGGCCAGCACCGGCACCCGGCCGCCGACGGTCTCGGTGGCGACCCGCACCGCGCGGGCGTGCTCGGCCTCCGACAGGGCGGAGAACTCGCCGGTCCCGCAGGCCACGAAGACCCCGCCCGGCGAGTGAGCGAGACCGCGCCGCAGGTGCTCGGCCAGCACGTCCTCGGCCAGGGAGCCGTCCGGTCCGAACGGCGTGACGGGGAAGAACAGCACTCCGCTGAGGTTCATCAGGACTCTCCGATCTCTGTGCGCCAGCTGCGCTTGGCCTGCCAGCCGAGAAGTCGTCCGGCCTTGGCGGAGGAGAACGCGGGGGAGGAGCCGGTCAGACCGGCCGCGAACTCCGCCGTGGCGGGGTTGAGCCGGGGCAGCAGCTCAGCCAGGGGCTCGCGGGCCAGCGCGTCGGCCGCGCTCGCGAAGAACACCTCGCCCGACGGCAGCTCCGGAAGCCGGTCCAGCAGGGTCAGCACCAGGTCCGAGGCGTCGCGGGCGTCGATGTAGTTGAACAGCGACGTCCCGGCCAGCTCCGGCCGGTCCAGCCGTTCGGCGATCGTGTGCCCGGACTGGGTGGGCGCGCCCGCCCACTCCTCGGGGGCGACGACGAAGCAGGGCCGCACGGCCGCGAACCTCGCGGGCGACCGGCGGGCGAAGGAGGCCGTCACCTGCTCGGCGACCAGCTTCGACAGGCTGTAGGCGTTGCCCGGGGCGACCGGGTGGTCCTCGTCGATCGGCAGGTAGGACGGCTTCCAGCCCGGCGTGCCGTACCCGATGACCGTGGGGCTGCTGGCGACCACGACCCGCTCGACGCCGACGCCGCAGGCCGCCTCGCACACGTTGAACGCGAGCTGGGTGTTGACCCGGAAGGTGAAGGCGTCGGTCCGGCTGAACGGGGTGGCGATCGCGGCGAGGTGGACCACGGCGTCCGGGCGGAAGCGCGTCATCACCTCGAACGTCTCGCCGAGGTCGGTCAGGTCGGCCGGGAGCGTCTCGGCGGCGCCGGCGGGGGTGCCGGGCGCGGTGTCCACGCCGATCACCTCGTGACCCGCCTCGGCGAGCGCGGTGACCACGCTGCGGCCGAACCGGCCGGCGCTTCCGGTGACGAGAGTGCGGACCACAGGACTCATCCCTTCACCGCGCCGGCGGACATGCCCTGCACGAGATAGCGTTGGATGACGGCGAAGACCAGGACGACGGGCACGGCGGCGACGACGCCGCCCGCGGCCAGCGCGCCGAAGTCGACGCTGAACTCGCCCAGTGAGTAGGCGAGGCCGACCGGCACCGTGAACTTCTCCTGCTCGCTGACGAACATCAGCGCGAACAGGAAGTTGTTCCAGCTGTGGATGAAGGCGAAGGAGCCGACCGCCACCAGCGCCGGGCGCAGCAGCGGCAGCACGACGGCGAAGAAGGCGCGCAGCCGTCCGCAGCCGTCCACCCACGCGGCCTGCTCCAGCTCGATCGGCACGTTCCGGATGAAGCCGCTGATCAGGATGAGCGAGAGCGGGAGCTGGAAGACGGTCTCGGCGATCACCAGGCTCCACAGCGAGTTGACCAGGCCGAGGGTCCGGAAGATCTCGAACAGCGGGATCAGCATCATCGCGCCGGGGATGAACTGCGTGCAGAGCATCCCGAGCATGAACGCCTTCTTGCCGCGGAAGTCGTACCGGGCCAGGGCGTAGCCGCCGGCCAGCGCGATCACCGTGGTCATGATCAGCGAGGCGACGCCGACCATCAGGCTGTTCTTGAAGAAGACCGCGAACCCGAGCTCGTTCCAGACGGTCTCGAAGTTGTCGAAGGTGACCGGCCAGGGCAGCAGCGAGGTCGATCCCCTGGGCCGTACGGCGAAGACCAGCATCCAGTAGAAGGGGACCAGCGTGAACAGGAGGTAGAGCCCGAGCGGGACCCAGATCTGCCAGCGGCTGACCCGCATCCTCTCCCGGCTCTTCGTGCCCCGGGGCGCCGTCGTCGGGCCGGGGAGACGTGGCCGTGCGGCCGTCTGGACGGTCATGACTTGGCTCCGAACTTGCTCAGTCGCAGGTAGGCGATCGAGAAGAAGGTCAGGATGAGGAACGCGGCGGTGGTCAGCGCCGAGCCGTACCCGAAGTCGTGGGACTGCGCGGCCTTGCTCGCCACGTACAGCGGCAGCGTGGTCGTCGCGTGCGCCGGGCCGCCGCCGGTCAGCGTGTACAGCAGGTCGACGTTGTTGAACTCCCACACGCAGCGCAGCAGCGTGGACAGGACGATCGCGTCCTTGAGGTGCGGCAGCGTGACGTTCAGGAACCGCTGGCGGCGGGTGGCGCCGTCCACCGACGCCGCCTCGTACAGCTCCCTGGGGATGCTCTGCAGGTCGGCGAGGAGCAGGATCGCGAAGAACGGCACCCCGCGCCACAGCTCGGCCAGGACCGCCGCCCAGAACACGGTGCCGGGCTGGGCCAGCGGGGCGGCGCCGTACTCGATGAGCCCCAGGTCGGCGAGGTAACGGGACACGCCGGTCGTGGGGTTGTAGAGCAGCACCCAGATCCCGGTGGTCAGCACCCCGGACACGGCCCAGGGGGAGAACACCAGGGCCCGTGACAGTCCCCGGCCGACGAAGGTCTCGTTCACGATCAGCGCCAGGAAGAGGCCGAAGACCAGCTGCAGTCCCACCTCGACGGCGACCCACCGGACGCTGAAGCCGAGGCTCTGCCAGAACAGCGGGTCCTCGAACAGCAGCCGGCGGAAGTTGTCCAGGCCGGCGAAGCCGTTGTCCCAGGGTTTGGTGACGTTGTAGTTCTGCAGGCTGTAGTAGATGACGCTGGCCATCGGGTAGACCAGGAACCCGAGCATCGCGATCACCGCGGGGGCGATCAGCAGGTAGGGGGTTCGCGCGGCGCCGCGCGACCGGCGCATCCGATGGTTCGCCGTGGAGGCCGTGGAGATTGCCATGACCGGCGACTCCTTCGTGTTCGACGGGGGGATTCGGCGTCGCGAGCTGCAACCGGTTGCATGAAACATGGCGGACATCTGTTCGCAACGTCAAGGGCTCAATTTGGTAAACCCGGGCTCACCAGCGAGTTTTCCCGTATTTTCCGAAGCGGGTTCGGTGCAACCGTTGCCATGGTGTTTCGGGGAGCTCGATCCCGTGCCGTTGACAGCGCTGCAACCGTTTGCACTAATGTGCACGAGGGCGCGACAGGGCGCGACGAAGGAGCACAGTGGCAGCGACGATCAGGGATGTGGCGCGGGCATCGGGAGTCCATGTCTCGACGGTCTCCCGCACCTTCTCGGCACCCCACCTGGTCAACACCGAGACGCGCAACCGGGTGCTCGCCGTCGCCGAGGACCTCGGCTACCGGCCCAACCGGGCCGCCCGCGCCCTCACCACGGGCCGCACCCACAACATCGGCCTGATCGTGGCCGACATCTCCAACCCGTTCTTCCCCCCGCTGATCAAGGCCGCCCAGGCGCACGCCAGGGCCCGCGACTACCATGTGTTCGTCGCCGACACCGACGAGGACCCGCAGGTCGAGGAGGAACTGATCCAGACCCTCACCAAGCAGGTGGACGGAGTGCTGCTGTGCAGCCCCCGGCTGTCCAACCGGGCCATCGAGCGCCTGCACGCCGACGTGCCGTTCGTCGTGGTGAACCGGCGGATCAAGGGGATGCCGACCATACTGATGGACGTCGCCCAGGGCGCCCGGCTCGCGATCGAGCACCTGACCGGGCTGGGGCACCGCAGGCTGGCCCTGGCCGCCGGGCCGAGCGGCTCGTGGACCAGCGGGCAGATGCGCGAGGCCGCCTCCGCCGCGGCCGCCGCCTCCGGCGCCGAACTGGTGATCCTCGGCCCGAACGCGCCCACCGAGCAGGGCGGCCTCGCCGTCGCCGCCGAGGTGGTCGCCTCCGGCGCGACCGGCGTGCTCGCCTACAACGACATGGTCGCCATCGGGCTCATCGAGGGCCTGTACGAGCGGGGCGTGCGGGTCCCGGACGACGTCAGCGTGGTCGGCGTCGACGACACCGTCTCCGGACGGCTGAACCGGCCGAAGCTGACCACCGTCGCCATGCCGACGTCCGCCGCCGGGCGGATGGCGGTCGACCTGCTGCTGCAGTCCGTCGGCGACGGCAGGACTTCCACCCTGACCACCCTGGAGACCCGACTGGTCGTCCGGGAATCCACAGGAGAGGCGCGATCGTGAACGGCGAGGCCACACGGAACGGGGACACCACGGCGACCGGGGACGAGGCCGGGTCGCGCCGGCCGTTCGGGACCACACCCGACGGCGAGGAGGTCTGGCGGCACACGCTGGAGAACGGCCGGATGCGCGCGTCGGTGCTCACCTACGGCGCGGTCCTCCAGTCGCTGGAGGTCTCCGGGGTCGATGTCGTGCTCGGCTGCGACACCCTGGACGACTACCTGACGCGCAGCCGCTACTTCGGCGCCGTCGTCGGCCGGTACGGCAACCGCATCGCGGGCGGACGGTTCACCCTCGACGGCGTCACCCACCGGCTGCCGGTCAACAACGGCCCCAACAGCCTGCACGGCGGGCCCGCCGGTTTCTCCCAGCGCGTGTGGCGGGCGACCGAGGTCTCCCCGGAGGCGGTGACGCTCACCTACGTCAGCCCCGACGGCGAGGAGGGCTACCCGGGCACGCTGACCGTCTCGGTCACCTACACGCTGACCGGGGACGCGATCCGGCTCGACTACCGCGCGACGACCGACGCGCCGACCGTGCTGAACCTGACCAACCACTCCTACTTCAACCTCGCCGGCGGCGGCGACGTGCTGGACCACGTGGTCCGCATCGACGCCGCCCGCTACCTGCCGGTCGACGACACGCAGATCCCGACCGGCGAGCTCGCCCCGGTGGCCGGCACGCCGTTCGACCTCACCGCACCGCGCAGGATCGGGGACCGCGTCGACGACCCGGCGCTGGGCGGCGGCTACGACCACTGCTACGTCCTGGACGGCGGCATCGAGGTCACCGACCCGGCGAGCGGCCTGACCATGGAGGTCACCACCACCGAGCCCGGCGTGCAGTTCTACACCGGCAACCTCCTCGACGGCGTCGCCACGGCGTACGGCAGGCACGCCGGGCTCTGCCTGGAGACCCAGCACTTCCCCGATTCGCCGAACCAGGAGCACTTCCCCTCGACGGTGCTGCGGCCCGGCGAGGAGTTCGCCTCCACCACCGTCTACCGCTTCCGCTGACCGGCCCTACGGGCGCGCCGACCCCGCATGGCGCGCCGATCCGGGACGTCACGGCAGACCGGGGCGGTACGGCGGGGCCGGACGGGCGGCCCGGGGTATGAATCCCGGCGGGAACGCGGTCCGCGGGGGCTCCGCGGGCCGCTCGTCTTTCTCGGGGGGCCTGCCATGACCGTCTACACTCTGTCGATCATCGAGGGGGAGGCCGGCCGGGACGCGGTCGGCACCGAGCTCTTCTCGCCCGGCTGCCCGATCCACTTCAGCCGGCTCGACCCCTACACGCTGACGTGGCTGTCGGAGAACGGGTACGAGGAGCCGGGCCGGCACGTCCTCGTCACCCCGGCGGGCCGGGAGCCCGGCGCGCTCAACGTCGTCGCCTCCCGCGAGGTGGACCTCTGACCCCGGCCGGCGTCGGCCCGGCCGGTACCCGGGTGGCGCGGGCCCGGCCGTACGTGAGGCGGCGCGGGCCGGTGGCGCCGTCAGGCGCGTGGCCCCGTAGGCCGGTGGCGCCGTCAGGCGTGGGCTCGTGGCGCGGTCAGGCGTGGGCCTGGCCGGTGAGCGCGGCGGTGGCCCCGAGGCCCAGGTAGATCACGCCGCTGCCGGTGTCCAGCCGGCGGCGGGCGCGGGCCGAGCGGCGCAGGCGGCCCGCCATGGCCGAGGCCAGCAGGGCGTAGGCGCCGTCGCTGATGACGCCGAGGACGATCCAGATCACGCCCAGCAGCATGACCTGCGGGGCGATCGCTCCCCGCGACGGGTCGGTGAACTGCGGCAGGAACGCTAGGAAGAAGATGGCGGTCTTCGGGTTGAGCACGTTGACCACGAAGCCCTCCCAGAACAGCCGGGAGCGGGAGGCGATCGGCGGCGCGGCCGCGTCGAGGTCGCCGGAACGGGTCATCAGCTTGCGCACCCCCAGCCACACCAGGTAGGCCGCGCCGAGATACTTGACCACCGCGAACGCGGTCGCCGAGGCCGCGAGCAGGGCGCTGATCCCCAGCGCCGCGGCGGCCACGTGCACCACCGATCCCAGGTGGACGCCGAGCATCGACACCAGCCCCGCGCTCCGGCCCTGGGCGACGCTGCGGGTCACGATGTAGAAGACCGCGGGGCCCGGCACGAGCAGCAGGGCGAGCGTCGCTGCGGTGAAGAGGGCGAGTGTCGTCAGGTCCGGCATGTCCGTATCGTAGGGCGGCCGGCCTCGCCGTCGCCGCCGGTTTTCCGCGCCTTCTCCGTGCTTTCCCCGCACCGGAGAGGCACCCTCGCTGCCGGGAGCCGGGAGCCGGGAGCCGGGAGCCGGGAGCCGGGAGCCGGGAGCCGGGAGCCGGG
>NZ_JBEZNH010000002.1:348834-374972 GCF_040653115.1 Streptosporangium sp. NPDC048047
AGCCGCGTGTCCCGTGCCCCGTGCCCCGTGTCCGGACGGTGACGCGTGTGATCATGGGTGCGGCCAACGACTTGCTACATTGCTTCCGTGGACACCCCCGAGGGAACGCCGCCGCGGCGGCTGCGCGCACTGCCGAGCAGGCTGACCAACCAGGCGGCACTGGCCGCCAACCGGATCGTGGACCAGGCGCTCGCCCAGGCCGGCCTCCGGCGCTACCACTACTCCCTGCTCGCCGCGCTGGAGGAGTACGGCCCCGCCAGCCAGGCGGCCCTCGGCCGCCGCATCGGCATCGACCGCAGCGACATGGTGGCGACCGTCAACGACCTCGCCGAGCGGCGGCTCCTGGAGCGCGCACCGGACCCGGAAGACCGCCGGCGCAACGTCGTCACCATCACCGCGGCGGGCCGGAGGCAGCTCACCCACCTCGACCGGCTGCTCGCCGCCGCCCAGGACGAATTCCTCGCGCCGCTGCCCGCGGACGACCGGCGGAACCTGGTCGACCTGCTCACCCGCCTCGCCGACCATCACGGCGGCAGGCGCGGCTGAAGGCCCGGGAGCGCGTCAGACCGATGCGGCGAGCGTCTCCAGCAGCGCGGCGGTGGCCGGGGGGAGGGGCGGTTCGCCGTACGTGGCGGCGTAGACGCGACGGGTCGAGCCGGGCAGCTCGGTCACCTCGACGGCGGGGTGGCGGTGCGCCCGCAGGGCGAGGCCGGGCAGCACCGTCACCCCCATCCCGGCGACGACCAGCGCCTGGACGGCCACGATGTCGTCGGTGGTGAAGGCGATCTCCGGCTCGAAGCCCGCCCGGCCGCACAGGTCCACCAGATGGACGCGGCAGCGCTCGCAGCCGCCGATCCACCGGTCGCCGCGGTGCGCGGCCAGACCGCCGGCGGTCAGGTCACCGGCGGCCGGATCATCGGCGGTCAGGCCATCGGCGGGCGGGGGAACACCCATCCCGGACGGGGCCTCGGAGGCGGCCGGGGCGACCAGGTAGCTGGGATCGTCCAGCAGGTGCAGCAGCCGGACGCCGTCCTCCTCGGGGGCGGTGTCGTAGCGGAAGACCACCGCCGCGTCCACGTGACCCTCGCGCAGCATGCGCAGCGCCTCCGGCGGCTCGGTCTCGGTGAGGCGCAGCTCCAGGCCGGGATGCCGCCGGGCCAGCAGGGAGACGGCCTCGGGCACGAACGTGCTGAGCGCCGAGGGGAAGGCCGCCAGCTTGACCCGGCCCGCCCGCAGTCCCACGTGCGCCGACAGTTCGGCCGCCGCCGAGTCGACGCGGCCGGCGATCTCGGCGGCCCGCTCGGCCAGCAGCCGGCCGGCCTCGGTGAGCCGGATGCCCCGGCCGACCCGCTGGACGAGTTTGGCGCCCGTCTCCGCCTCCAGCCGGGCCAGGTGGTGGCTGACCGAGGGCTGGGAGTAGTGCAGCTCACGCGCGGCGGCGGTGACCGAGCCGTGCCTGGCCACCGCGGCGAGCACGCGGAGCCGTACGAGATCCAGCATGTATCAACGATATCTATGAATCAGCGGGAAACATGGCATTGGACGTATGTGTTCCCGTCGCGCAGGCTGGAGGCATGGAGACCACACTCATCACCCGGCCCGGCCTCGCGGAACTCGTCGAGGGGACCCGTGAGCTGGTCACGAAGGCCATGAGCCCGCGCGAGACGGCGTTCGCCGTCGCGGACCTGCTCCGCGGACGGCTGCCGGCGCCCGGGATCCTCACCGAGGAGGAGCGGGTCGGAGACCCGGACCGCTACGTCACCCACGTCCTGCACACCGAGGCGGACTTCTCGGTCGCCGCCGTCGTCTGGCGGCCCGGCCAGGAGACCGTGATCCACGACCACGTCGCCTGGTGCGTGTTCGGCGTGCTGCAGGGCGTGGAGTACGAGACGCTCTACCGCCTCGACGGCGACCACCTCACCGAGATCGGCCGTACGGCGAACCGGACCGGCGAGGTCAGCGGCTTCGCGCCGCCCGGCGACATCCACCGGGTCCGCAACATCGGGGACGGCACCGCCGTCTCGCTCCACATCTACGGCGCCGACCTCGGCGGCACCCCGAGCAGCGTCCGCCGCGTCTACGACCTGCCGATCCGCTGACCCCGCCGCCCCCGCCCGCACGGCACCGCATCGGCCGCGGCCCGGACGGGCCCGTCAGGAACGCACGGCCGTACGGCGCGGGTCAGGGAGTGGAACCGGGGCGGTCGTCCTGGGCGGGCTTCCGCTCCAGGGCCAGGCTCTCCTTGATGGCCTCCAGCCGGGCCGCGCCCTCCACGTCGATGGTGGCGCGCTCGACCTCGATCATCCTGGCCTCGACGGAGTTCGACGTCAGCTCGGCCTCGCCGAGCGCGCGGGCGTAGCGCTTCTCGATCTTGTCGCGGACCTGGTCCATGGTGGGGGTCTCCCCGGCCGGGGCGAGGCCGGACAGGTCTCCCATGGCCTTGTTGAGCTGCTCCTGCATCGCGGCCTGGTCGAGCTGCGACAGCAGGCGCATCCGCTCGGCGATCTTCTTCTGCAGGGCCATGGCGTTGGTCTCGACCGCCGCCCGCGCCTGGGCCGAGGACTGCGCGGCGCGCTCGTGCATGAGCCGGGCGTCCTGCAGGGCGGTCTCCGCCGCGACCAGCCGGGAGGCGAAGGCACGGGCGGAGTCCTCGTAGGAGAGGGCCTTGCGCTCGTCGCCCGCGGCCCTGGCCTGCTCGGCCAGCAGCACCGCCTGCCGGGCGTTGGCCTGGAGCTTCTCGGCCTCCTCCAGCGAGCGCGTGAGCTTCAGCTGAAGCTCATGCTCGTTGCCGATGACCGCCGCGGCCTGCTGGGAGAGCCGCTGGTGCTGCTCCTTGGCCTCCTGGATGGCCTGCTCGATCTGGATCCGCGGATCGGACAGCTCGTCCAGCCTGCCGGAGAGGGCGAAGGCCAGGTAGCGCCACGCCCGGCGGACGACCTTGAACATTGGGGCTCCTCTTGTCGATCCTCATCGGTCCGGCGCGTCGTGGGGGTCCAGCGCGTCACGGGTGATCCGCTCGGTCTCGTGCAGGCCCTGCCGGACCCCTTCGAGGCTGTCGGCCAGCTCGTCGAGGACCCGGGCCGGCTCCAGGGCGCCCGCCGTCGTCATCGCCGACAGCTCCACCACGCGGGCGACGAGACCTTCGATGCCGATGGCGCTCGACTCCATCCGGGCGAGCACCTGGTCCCTGGTCTCGGTGAGCCGGGCGATCACGTCCCGCTGGGCGGCCAGCGAGGTGAGGGCGCGGCCGATGTCGTCGATCACACCCTTCTTCGCCGTTCTCAGCTCCCGGGTCAGGCGCTCGTGCTCGCGGGAGAGCCGGGCGGTGTCGAAGCGCCCGAGCGCCGTGCCGGTACGGGACGCCTGCTCGGCCAGACGCTCCAGCGTGGCCAGGGCGTCGTCGATCTGGGGCCGCATCAGCGCGATCCGCCCGGCGAGGGGGCCGTCTTCCAGCGAGGCGCTCAGCTCGCCGAAGTCGCGGGCCGCCGCGGCGGCCCGATCCAGCCAGCGGGCCTCCAGGCTGTCCGCGGTGACGACCCGCGCCGCAGGACGCGCGCCGCGCCCCTGGGCGACGGCGACGCCCGCCTTCACCAGCCAGACGGTGACGCCGACGAAGGCGGCGCCGGCCGGGTGCACGCTGACGGCCCAGGCGGCTCCGCCGGCGGTCGCGCCGAGCAGCAGCCCCCAGGGATCACGGAGTTCCTCACCGATGCGGGACATCAGAAGTTGGATATCACCGCGGTGAACACCTGGTCGATACCCCCGGGTTCACGGGAATCGTAGGCGGCCGCGTCGGTCGCCTCGGAGATCCGCCGGAGCACGCTCAGGTCGGCGTCCTGGCCGTAGGCGATCGTGAACATCCGCACGGACTCCCTGCCGGGCTCGGCGCGCAGGTCGGGCAGCAGGTTCTCCAGGGAGGGACTGTTGGTGTCCTCGTTCTTGCCGTCGGTCAGGAAGACCACCGCGTTGATCGCGCCGTCCTCGTGCCGGCCGAGCACGTGCCGGTACGCGGCGAGAACGGTGTCGTAGAGGCCGGTCCCGCCGTCGGGCGTCAGGCCGTCGATCCTGGCCCGCAGGTCCTTGATCCGGCCCGCGCCCGTGGTGCCCATCGGGACCAGCTGCAGGTAGTCCTTGGGGCCGTCCCGCTGGGTGGAGAACATCCACAGGCCCACCGTGTCGTGCGGGCCGAACTGCGACAGCGCGTTGGAGGCCGCCTGCTTGGCCAGATCCAGCTTGCTCTTCCCGGTGCCCGGCACGGAGGCCCCCATCGAACCCGAGACGTCCATCACCATGAGCACGTTCGCGGGCTTGCGCAGGTCCGCCCAGCCGGCGAGCACCTTGTCCAGCACGTTCGGGGCGGGCGGGTCGAGCGTCTTCCTCGGCTCGGACGGCAGCAGCCCGTTCGCCTCGGTGATCAGCTTTCCGGCCTTCCCGTCGTGGGACCGGAAGGCGAACTCGGCGAAGTGGTCCTGCTGCTTCGCCGCTCGCAGGTAGGCCAGGAAGTCGGCCGCGACCGCGCGCCTGGCGTCGTCCACCCACGGCGCGGTCAGCACGGCGTAGGGGTTGTCGGAGTAGAGCGTGCCCTCCTTGGGGTAGATCGCGACGAGCGGCACCCGGGGCTTGGCGTGTTTACCCAGCGTCGCGGGGTCGCCGGTCGGGTTGCCCTGGTTGTAGTCCCAGACCGACTTCTCCTCCACGGCCACCGCGGAGATGTAGCCGAGCCCCGCCCCCGCGTCGTCGGCCCGCTGCAGGTTCGACAGGAACGTCAGCGTGGTGTCGCCGTAGTGGACGATCGAGCGCTCCACCCCCCGGACGAAGTCCCTGGTCTTCGCGTCGGCGACGTTCTTCTCCGTCAGGTCGCCGGACAGGCCGGTGGCGGCGAAGTAGGCGCCGATGGTGGCGTTCAGGCCGCTGGTGGAGAAGTTGGGGTTGGTCTTGCCCAGGCGGAAGGCCCCCCACTCCGGGTGGCCGTGGCCGGCCCAGGAGCCGGTGGACAGCTCCAGCAGGTCGGACCAGCCGAGCTTCCTGCCCGGCCAGCCCAGCGCCTCGGCCATCGGCTTGGGCATCGCGACGACCAGCGGCGTCTTGATGATCGACGGGTTCTCCGCGGCGACCAGCGAGCCGGTGTCGGCCGCCGCCGCGCGCTGCTGCAGCAGGGTGATCCAGCCGCTGCTCGCCGGGGACCAGACGTCGGGACGGGGGCCGTCGGCGCGCTCGTCCCAGCCGCGGGCCAGGGCCAGCATCGCGCCGCCGCTGGCCACGTTCCGGACGACCACCTCGGCGCAGCGCCCGCCGACCTCCCGGCCGCTGTAGCGGTCCGCCATCTCCCGCAGCAGCCCGGCCTTCTCCGGGGACGCGGCCACGGCCAGCGTGGTCTTCTCGCCGTCGCACCGCCCGGCGCCGCGCCCGGAGTCACCGGCCGCGCGATCCGGCCCCCTGCTCTCGACGTACAACCGCAGCCCGACGATCATCGCTCCGGCGAGGATGACCGCGATGACGAACGGGGCGAAGTTCCTGCGGCGTCGCGGCGGCTGCTGGTACAACCCTGCCTCCCGGGGGGTGTCGGTATATGTCCGACGAATGAGCCCCCGCCGAAGTTCGCCTCCGTGGCGATCGGCGCCCGGAGGATTCAGCGGGGCCCGGCGAGCGATCGCAGGGACACGGTCATGATAAGGGCGGTCAGCCCGCCGCAGATCATCACGGTGGAGATCGGGAAGGCGTCGACGAGACGGCCGCCGAGGAACGCGCCGAGGGCGAAGGTCGCCTGGAACGAGGAGGTGAAGACGACCATGGCGGCTTCGGGCGCGTGTGGGGCGGCGCCGGCGAACGACGCCTGCGAGCAGACGGGCACGCCGCCGTAGGCCAGGCCCCAGAGCACCAGTGCCACCGTGGCGCCGGCGGCCGTGGTGCCCACCCAGGGCAGCAGCAGGGTGACGGCCGCGATCAGCAAGCCGCAGGCCGCGAAGGCACCCCGGGGATGTGTGGCGACGGCCCTGCCCGCCAGGAAGTTGCCGGCGATCCCGGCCGCGCCGTACGCCAGCAGGACGGCGCTGACGGCCGCGGGACGCAGACCGGTGACGTCCTGGAGGAAGGGCGTGACGTAGGTGTAGGTGCCGAAGTGGGCCAGGACGACGAGGAAGGTGGCCAGCAGGGCGGCGGCGGCGCCCCGGGTGCGCAGCAGGCCGATCAGGACACGGAGGCCGGTGGTCCGGTCACCGGGCAGCGGCGGCAGCAGCGCCAGCAGGGCGGCCAGGACGAGGACGGCCAGCGCGGCCAGGGCGAGGAACGAGACCCGCCAGCCGGCGAGCTGGCCGAGGAGGGTTCCGGCCGGAACACCGAGCACGGAGCCCAGCGGCACGGCGGAGAAGATCACGGCGGTGGCGGTGCCGACGGACGGCGGTGCCACCAGGCGGCCGGCCAGCCCCGCCCCGATCGACCAGAAACCGCCGATGGTGAGGCCGACGAGCACCCTGGAGACCAGCATGACCCAGTAGGAGGCGGCCCCGGCCGCCAGGACGTCGGCGACGGCGAGCACCGCCATGAGGACGCACAGCATGACGCGGCGGTCCAGACGGGCGGTGGTCAGCGTGACGACGGGCGCGGCGACCGCGGCGACGACACCGGGCAGCGTCATGGTGAGCCCCATGATGCCGTCGGAGACACCGAAGTCGGCGCCGATGTCGGTCAGCAGGCCGATGGGCAGGATCTCGCTGGTGACGATGGCGAAGATCCCCAGTGTGAGCGAGATGATCGCGAGCCAGTCGATGAGGGCCGGGCGGGGCCGGGTGAGCGTGGTCGTTGGCATGGTTCCCGTCCAGGCGAGAGCGTGCGGACTGCGGGCATCCAGCCAAGCAGCGACGAGGCGGTGAGCACCGGCAGGTTTCGGACCACACCGTCGCAGGGGAGGGCGCCGGCAGGTCTCGGATCGCACCGTCGCCGGAGCGGGCGCCGGGGGGTTCCGGGCCGCGTCGTCTTTCGGACCGCACCGTCACCGGGGCGGGCGCCGGGTACCGGCGCCCGCTCAGAAGTTGGAGATCACGCTGGTGAAGACCTGGTCGATGGTGTCGGGCCGGGAGGAGTCGTAGGCGGCGCCGTCGGTGGCCTCGGCGATCCGCCGCAGCACGTCCTGGTCCGCGCCCTCGCCGTAGCCGATGGTGAACAGGCGCACCTCCGGGTTGAGCCGCGAGAGCAGGTGGTCCAGGTCGCTGCCGCCGTTCTTCTCGTTCTTGCCGTCGGTGAGGAAGACCACCGCGTTGATCGCCTCCTCGTCCCTGGCGCGGCGCATCCGGTCGACGGCCGCGAGGACGGTGTCGTAAAGGCCGGTTCCGCCCTGGGCGGTCAGCTCGCCGATCCGGTCGCGCAGCGCGGAGCCGGTCTTCGACACCGGTTCGACGCCGACCAGCTCCCGGTAGTCGAGGCCGCCGTCCCGCCCGGTGGAGAAGGCCCACAGTCCGACGCGGTCGTCCCCGCGGAACTGCGGCAGCGCGCCGGCCACCGCCTTCTTGGCCAGCTCCAGGCGGCTCTGCCCGGTGCCGGTGGCCTCCTCCTCCATCGAACCGGACCTGTCCACCACGATCAGCACGTTGGCCCGCTTGCGCAGCTCCGACCAGCTCCGCAGGACCTTGTCCATGACGGACGGGGTGGGCGGGCTGAGCGCGGTGATCTTCGCGTCGGGGACGACGCCGTTCTCCCGGGTGGCCCGGGGCCCCGGTCTGCCGTCGAAGCCGCGGTAGCCGTACTCGGTGAACTTCGCCTGCACCGGCGCGCTGTGCAGGTAGGCCAGGAAGTCGTCGGCGACCGCCTTCTTCGCCGGGTCCATCCAGGTCAGCGGCACGTAGGGGTGGTCGGAGTAGAGCGTGCCCTCCTTGGGGTTCACGGCCACCAGCGGGGTGCGCGGCGGGGCGTGCCGGCCCAGCGTGGCCGGGTTGCCCGACGGGTTGCCCCGGTTGTAGTCGGTGACCGAGTTCTCCTCGATGGTGATCGCGGAGATGTAGGACATCGCCTCGCCGCGGTCGTCGGCGCGGAGCAGGTTGCCGAGGAAGGTCATGGAGATGTCGCCGTAGTGGACGATCGACTGCTCGACGCCCTTGACGAAGGCGCGGGTCTTCGCGTCGGCGACGTCCGCGGCGGTCAGGTCGGACGTCGTGCCGGTGGCGGCGAAGTAGGCGCCGATGGTGGCGTTGAGACCGCTGCTGGAGTAGTTCGGGTTGGTCTTGCCGAGCTTGAACCGGCCCCACTCCGGGTGCCCGTACTTCGCCCAGCCCCGCGGGTCACCGGCCAGAGCGGCCAGGTCCGACCAGCCGACGGCCTTGCCCGGCCAGCCCAGCGCCTCGGCCATCGGCCTGGGCATCGCGAAGACCAGCGGGGCGGTCACGATCGGGACGGGTTTCGCGTCGGCGACCGGAACGGTGCCGTCGGAGCCTCCGGCCTGCTGGCGCAGCAGCGTCACCCACGCCGAGGCGGCGGGCGACCACACGTCGGGCCGCGGGCCGTCGGTGTCCTTCCAGCCCCGGGCGAGCGCCCGCATCGCGGTGCCGGAGTTGGCCTCGTCGACCACCACCTCGGCGCACCGGCCGGCGACGGCCCGGCCGTTGTACGCCTTGGCGGCCTCGCGCAGCAGCCAGATCTTGTCCTGGGAGGACGCCAGGCGGATCCGCGTCGCCTCGCCCCGGCAGGCGCTCGGCTCGGCGACGCCCGATCCCCGGCCGGTGTACCAGCGCAGTCCGGCGATCAGCCCGACGGCGAGCACCACGGCCAGGAGGTAGGGCAGGATCCTCCGGCGGGGACGTGCGGGGGTGTAGGCCACGGGGTGATCGTAGGAAGGCCGGTCCGCCGGGACAAGGGAAACGCCGGGGGACGCCGGTTCCCCTGGTTATTCCGAACTTTCGGGCATTCCGGAACCTGCTTTCCGGCCTTCCGATTCTTCCGGGTCCTTCTGATCGCCCCCGGCTTCTCCGCCTCCCGGCCTCTCCGCTCCGAATCCGATCCGCTCCCGGCCTCCCTGCTCCCCGGCTTTCCTGCTCCCCGGCTTTCCCACTCTCCGGCTTCCCGCTCCGAATCCGGGCCGCTCCCGGCTCCGAATCCGGGCCACTCCCGGCTCCGGAGCCGGGCCGCTCCCGGCCCGATCCGGTGCGGGGCCGGTCAGCCGGTGACCCTCCGGTGCAGCAGGTCGGCGAGCGTGGCGTGCAGCTCCTCCAGCGGGCGGTCCGGGTGCAGCGCCCGGCGCTCGATGGACACGGTCACCACCATGCCGAACACGGCGGTCGCCGCGGTCTCGACGTCCAGGCCCTCCCGGACCAGGCCCTCGGCCACCGCCCGGCGCAGCACGTCGGCGTAGACGCCCAGCACCTGGTCGCGCAGCCTGGCCACCGCGTCCTGCCAGGCGGTGCGCCACATCTCGGCGAGCAGCACCCGGGCGAACGCGCCGTACTCCTCGAAGAACCGGAGCTGCGCCATGACCACCGCGTCCAGGGCCTCCAGTGCCGTGGCGCCACCCGGCACGGCGCCACCCGGTACGGCGGGGCCCGGCCCGCCCGGTGCGGCTCCGCCCGGTCCGCCCGCAGAGGCCGCAGAGGCCACCGAAGCCGCTGAAGCCGCCGGGACGGGCGAGGCCGCTTCGGACAGCGCGCCGGCCAGGCGCTCGATACCGTGGTCGAGCATCGCCGCGAACAGCGCCTCCTTGCTGCCGAAGTTGTAGAACACGGTGCCCTTGGCCACCCCGGCGCGCTCGGCGATCGCCTCCACCGTGGCGGCGGTGTAGCCCTGCTCGGCGATCACCTCCACGGCCGCGGTGAACAGCTTCAGCCGGGTCTCGGCCCGCCGCCCTCCCGTCTTCGCCGCTGTCTTCGCCGCCGCCCTCGGCGAGGCCGCGCCGGCGGTCACAGCGCCAGCTCCGGGTGGAGGCGGCGCAGCGACCAGGTGCGGCTCCTGTGCACCGCGCGAACCGTCAGCGCGAGGCCCAGCGCGACGGTCAGGCCGAGTACGCCGCAGGCCTGCCAGACCACGGTGAGGTCGCCGCCGCTGATCAGCCGGCGCAGCGCGCTGACCACCCAGCTCATCGGCAGCCACGGCGAGATCGTCTGGAAGAAGCCCGGCGAGGTCTCGATCGGGTACGTGCCGGCCGAGGAGGTGAGCTGCAGCATCAGCAGGGCCAGCACCACGACCCGGCCCGGCGGGCCGAGCAGCGCGTTGACCGCCTGCACGACCGCGAGGAACGCCGCCGCGGTGAGCAGCAGGATCCCGGCCACCCCGGCCCAGTGCGCGGCCTCCATGCCGAGCCCGAAGCGCAGCACCGCCAGCAGCACGCCCACCTGGGCCGCGCCCAGCACCAGGCCCGGCAGCCAGCCGCCCACCGCGATCCGCCACGCGGCGGCCGTGCCGGCGAGGAGACGGGGGTTGAGCGGCCGCAGCACCATGTAGCTGACCATAGCGCCCACCCACAGGGCGAGCGGGACGAAGAACGGCGCGAAGCCGGTGCCGTAGTTGGGAACCTCGTTGAGGACCTGCTTGGCCACCCTGACCGGCTCGCTCATCATGTCGCTGCGGTCGGCGCGCTCGCCCTTGCCGTAGTCGGGGATCTCCCCGGCCCCGTCGCCGAGCTTGTCGCTCAGCTCCGCGGAGCCGTCGGTGAGCTTGCCGAGGCCGGTGCTGAGCTCCCCGGCGCCCCGGTGCAGGCGGCCGACGCCGCTGTCGACCCGGGCCGCGCCGTCGCTCAGCTTGACGATGCCGCCGTTGAGCCGGGCCAGTCCGCCGGACAGCTGTCCGGCGCCGTCACCGAGCTTCGCCAGCCCGGCGGTGAGCTTGCCGTTCGCCGCCGACGCGTCACCGAGCCCTTCGGACACCTTGGCCGAGCCGTCCGCCAGCTTGCCCAGCCCCGTGTCCAGCTCGTTGATCTTGTCTCTGATCTGGCCGAGTCGTTCACCGGCGGTCGGGGCGAGCTTCGCCGTACGGTCCGCGATCTCGGAGATCCGCTGGGCGCTCTGCCGCAGCCGGGCCGCGGCGTTTCCGGCGTCACCGCCGCCCGCGCCGTCCAGGCCGCTCGCGACCTCCTGGGTGGACTGGGTGAGCCGGTCGGCGACGGCCCGCAGCCGCGGGTCGGCGTCGGGGTCGTCGTCCAGCAGGTTCCGCAGTTCCTGCGCCTGCCGGCCGGCCTGGTCCGCGTTCTGCCTGACCGCGCCGGGCAGCGCCCCCGCACCGTCGGCGACGTCGTCCGCGCCGCGTCGCACGGCCTCGGCGAGCGCCGCGAGACGTGTGCCGTTCTCCTCCAGAGCCGGGATGACCTCATCGGCCACGGCGTTGAGCTTCGTCACCTGTCCGTGGACCTGCCCGTAGACCTTCGCGTTGCCCTTCGCGACCTGCTCGGCGCCGCTCGTGAGCTTGGTCAGCCCCGCACCCAGCTTGCGTGAGCCGCTCTCCGCCTCGCCCAGACCTCCGGCCAGTTCGTCCGCGCCGGCCGCCAGCTTCCCGGTCGCGGTGTCGGCGCTGCCCAGGCCCACGGCAAGCTGGTGGGTGCCGTTCCGGGCCTGGCCGAGGCCGTCGTTCAGGGAGGACGCGCCCTCGCCGGCCTTCGCCGCGCCGTCGTGGAGCTCGTCCGCGCCGTTCGCGGCCTTGGCGGTGGCGTCGTGCAGCTCCCCGAAGGAGACGAAGACGTCGTTCCAGTAGTCCTTGAGCGCGGTACGGCTCGCCGCCTCCCTGACCTCGGCGAACACCGCGTCGGAGATGGTGCCCATGATGTAGCTGCGGCCGGTGTCCACCCGCACGCCCAGCTCGGCGGGGGTGGGTGTGCCGTCCTTCTCGGACGGCGAGGCGAGGTGGGCGCTGAAGTCGGCGGGGATGGTCAGCGACAGGTAGAAGCTCCCGTCGTTGACGCCGTCGGCGGCCTCGCGGGCGTCGACCCGGTGCCAGTCGAAGACCTTCCGGTCGCGCAGCTCGTCGGCCAGGTCGCGGCCCGCGTCGATCGTCCTGCCGCCGGCTTCGGCGGGCCGGTCCTCCATGACGAGGGCGACCGGGATGTTCTCCAGGTGGCCCTGCGGGTCCCAGAACGACCACAGGTACAGCCCCGCGTACAGCAGCGGCAGCATCACCACGCCGGCCAGCGCCGAGCGGGTCAGCCGTGAGCGGGTGAACCGCCGCAGCTCCAGCCGTCCCGGTCCCAGCGCCCTCATCGGTTCTCTCCTTCGTGTTCCTCGCGTGCCGCGTGTCCGTCGTCCTCGCCGTCCCCGCCCGGTACGGCTCCCGGGGCCTCCGGGGCCGCGGTTTCGGAGGGCAGGCGCACCGACGGCACCGGGGCGTCCTCGACGCAGGAGGCGACGACGGTCAGCCCCAGGGCGGCCAGGTCCGACAGCGTCCCCCAGATCGCCTCCCTCCGGTCCGCGGTGACGCCGACGTCGATGTCGTCGGCGACCAGCAGCCCCGGCTCGTCGAGCAGCGCGAGGGCGACGCCCAGGCGGATCCGCTGCTCCCGCCCCAGGTCGCGGACCAGGGTCCGGTCATCGGGCGGAAGGTCCAGGCCGGCCAGCTCCAGGGCACGCGCGGCGCGCGCCTCCTGCCGGCCGCGCCGGAGGAGACCGGGGGACCGCTCGTGCAGGTGCTCGGCGACCGACAGCGCCTTCTCCAGGTCGTTCACCCCGTCCACCAGGCCGAGCGCGGCGATCCGCCGGATCGTCTTCGGCGTGGTGTGCCCGGCGACCGAGAGCGTGCCCTCGGTGGGCCTCATCCGCCCGGCCAGGGTGAGGAGCAGGCTCGTCCGCCCGGTGCCGGCCTGGCCGGTGACCGCCGTGACGCCGCCCGGCTCGGCGTGGAGGGTGGCGCCGCGGTAGGCCCAGCCGTGGTCGCCTCTCAGCGACAGACCCGTCGCGCGCACCTCGGCTCCTCGGAACACCACGCACCCTCCGTTCTTTAAACTGACCAGTCAGTATAAAAACTATCACGTGAAAAGAGCCCTGCCCGAGGGCGGGCAGGGCTCTCGGCGGCCGGCCCTCCGCGGACCGGCCCTCCGCGGACCGGCCCTCGGCGGACCGGCTTCGGGTCTCCGGCCTCCGGCGGGCCCGTTCCGGCTCCCCGGCCTCCCGGCCTTCCCGCCGGGGGCCGGGAGGCCGGGGGTCGGGGGCCGGGGGGTCGGAAGGGGCCGGGTGGCGGGCCTCAGGCCGTCGCGGCGCCGTACCGCTGCAGGAAGAGCGCCTCGGCCAGGATGTTGCGGCGGAGCTCGCCGAGGTCCACACGCTCGTTGGGCGCGTGGATCGAGGCGTCGTCATCCTCGGCGCCGAACAGCAGGATCGACGCGGCCGGGAACTGCCTGGCCAGTGTGGAGACCAGCGGGATCGAGCCGCCCGTGCCGACGTCGCGCGGAGGGCGGCCGTAGGCGCGCTCCATCGCCTCGTTCAGCGCGGTGCGGGCCGTGCCGCCGGAGTCGGCGAGGAATCCGGAGCCGGCGACGTAGTCGCTGAAGCTCACCTTGACGCCCCAGGGGGCGACCTGGTTGAGGAAGTCGACCACGGACTCGACGGCCGTCCTCGGGTCGGCGGCAGGGGGGACCCGTACGGTCACCCGGGCGCGCGCGACCGGCTGGACCGCGTTGATGGCCCCGGCGACGGTCGGCACGTCGAGGCCGGTGACCGTGATGGCGTAGGAGGCCCACAGCCGGTCGGCCAGCGAGCCCGAGCCGACCAGTGAGACGCCGTCGAGCACGCCCGCGCCCTTGCGGAAGTCCTCCTCCGAGGGGCCCTCCCCCAGGAAGACGCCGTGCGGCAGGCCGGGGACGCGGACGTCGCCGTTGTCGTCGTGCAGCGAGGCCAGCATGCGGAGCAGCGCGGCAAGGGCGTCCGGGGCGGCTCCGCCGAACGTGCCGCTGTGCAGCGCCTCCTCCAGGGTGCGCACCTCGACGGTGAAGGCGCCCATCCCGCGCAGGGAGGTCGTCACCGCCGGGTCGTCGACGTGCGGGTTGCCGGTGTCGGCCACCACGATCGCGTCGGCGCGGAGCAGCTCGGGGTTGCGCTCGACGAACGCCTCCAGGCGCTCCCCGGCGTACTCCTCCTGGCCCTCGATGATGACCTTGACGCCCACCGGGAAGCGGCCCTGGAAGACGCGGAGGGCGGCCACGTGGGAGATGACGCCCGACTTGTCGTCGGCGGCGCCGCGGCCGTGGAGGGCGCCGTCGATCTCCGTCGGCTCGAAGGCCGGGGTGCGCCACAGCACCGGGTCCCCGGCGGGCTGGACGTCGTAGTGGGCGTAGAGCAGGACGGTCGGCGCGCCGGGAGGCGCCGGGGCCTCGGCGTAGACGGCGGGGAAGCTGCCGTCCACCGGGATCTGGCGGACGTGCGGCAGCCCCGTGCTGCGCAGCAGCTCCTCGGTGGCGGCGGCGGCCGCGTGCACCGGCTCCTCCGGGTGGCCGGGGAAGGCCACCGAGGGGATGGCGACGAGCCGCTTGAGGTCTTCGACCGCCTGAGGCATGCCGGCGGCGACGGCGCCCTCGATCTCGTCAGGAGTCACGAACTTTACCCCGCATCTCGATATCTGATCTTTTCCGTTGCCGAGCGGCCGGTGAGGCGGGCCGCTCCAACGTCCGATTCCAGCACATCCCACTTCCGACCTGCGGCCCGAGGGGTGTGCGCTGCCCGTTCCGCCCCGATATGAGTGCGCGGATTTCGTTGCCATAGCGTATCGCAGCCACGGATTTCGGCGCTGTTTCACATCGAAGCCACGTTTTCACTTGTCAATGTCCGTATTTTCCGGGCACACTGGTTGGCAGCCCAGCTCAGCGAGGGAAGATGGCAATGACGCACCCCGAAAACACCGACGTGGCCTCGATCATGCGGGCCGCCCAGGACAACCTCTGGATGCACTTCACCCGGCACGGCGCCTACCAGGACTCCGAGGTGCCGATGATCGTCCGCGGTGAGGGCTCGTACATCTACGACGTCCACGGCAAGCGCTACCTCGACGGGCTCGCCGGGCTGTTCGTCGTCCAGGCCGGCCACGGCCGCAGCGAGCTGGCCGAGGCCGCCGCCAAGCAGGCCCAGGAGCTGGCGTTCTTCCCCCTGTGGTCCTACGCCCACCCCAAGGCCGCCGAGCTCGCCCAGCGCCTGGCCGAGCAGGCCCCCGGCGACCTCAACCGGGTCTTCTTCACCACCGGCGGCGGCGAGGCCGTCGAGACCGCCTGGAAGCTCGCCAAGCAGTACTTCAAGCTCACCGGACGCCCCCTCAAGCACAAGGTCATCAGCCGCCAGATCGCCTACCACGGTACCCCGCAGGGCGCCCTGTCGATCACCGGCATCCCGGCCTTCAAGCAGATGTTCGAGCCGCTCGTCCCCGGCTCGGTGCGGGTGCCGAACACCAACCACTACCGCGCCGACGAGATCACCGGCGTGCCCGGCATGACCCCCGAGCAGTACGGCTACTGGGCCGCCGAGCGCGTGGCCCGCGCCATCGAGATGGAGGGCCCCGACACCGTGGCCGCCGTCTTCGTCGAACCGGTGCAGAACGCCGGCGGCTGCTTCCCGCCGCCCCCCGGATACTTCAAGCGCCTGCGCGAGATCTGCGACGAGTACGACGTCCTGCTGGTCTCCGACGAGGTCATCTGCGCCTTCGGCCGCCTCGGCACCATGTTCGGCGGGCAGAAGTTCGACTACGTCCCCGACATCATCACCTGCGCCAAGGGCATGACCAGCGGTTACTCCCCGATCGGCGCCATGATCGCCTCCGAGCGGCTGTTCGAGCCGTTCAAGGGCGGCACCGAGATGTTCGCCCACGGCTACACCTTCGGCGGACACCCCGTCTCCTCCGCCGTCGCCCTGGCCAACCTCGACCTGTTCGAGCGCGAGGACCTCCTGGGCCACGTCACCCGCAACGAGCCGGTCTTCCGTGCCACCCTGGAGCGCCTGCTCGACCTGCCCATCGTCGGAGACGTCCGCGGCTCCGGATACTTCTGGGGCATCGAGCTCGTCAAGGACAGGACCACCAAGCAGACCTTCGACGCCGACGAGTCCGAGCGCCTGCTCCGCGGCTTCCTGTCCAAGGCCCTGTTCGACGCCGGGCTGTACTGCCGCGCCGACGACCGCGGCGACCCGGTCATCCAGCTCGCCCCGCCGCTCATCTGCGGTCCCAAGGAGTTCGACGAGATCGAGTCGATTCTGCGCTCCGTGCTGACGGAGGCGTGGAGCCTGCTCTAGCCGTACGGCGCCGCGCGCCGCGCGTCCCCGTACCGGTGCGCGGCGCTACCCTGCCCCTTCACCCCCCCCCGCTTCTCCGGCGTCCCGTCGGCACCGAAAGGAACCGCGATGAAGATCGGCGTGCCCGCCGAGGTCAAGAACCACGAATACCGCGTCGCCGCCACCCCGGCGGGCGTGCACGAACTCGTCCGCCACGGCCACGAGGTGTACGTCCAGCGCGACGCCGGCCTCGGCTCGCACCTGCCCGACGAGGACTACCTCTTCGCCGGCGCCAAGATCCTCGACACCGCCGACGAGGTCTGGGCCGAGGCCGAGATGATCCTCAAGGTCAAGGAGCCGATCTCGGAGGAGTACCACCGCATGCGCGAGGGTCAGGTGCTCTTCACCTACCTGCACCTCGCCGCCGGCCGCGAGTGCGCCGACGCCCTGCTGGAGCGGAAGGTCACCGGCATCGCGTACGAGACCGTGCAGGTCGGCGACACCCTGCCGCTGCTCGCCCCGATGTCGGAGGTCGCCGGCCGCCTCGCCCCGCAGGTGGGCGCCTACAACCTCATGCGCTTCAACGGCGGCCGCGGCATCCTGCCCGGCGGCGTGCCCGGCGTGGCCCCGGCGAAGGTCGTCGTCATCGGCGGCGGCGTCTCCGGACTCAACGCGGCGCAGATCGCGGTCGGCATGGGCGCGGACGTCACGGTCCTCGACCTCAACATCGACCGCCTGCGCCACATCGACGCCGTCTACCAGGGCCGCCTGAAGACCCTCGTCTCGAACTCCTACGCCATCGAGCGGGAGGTCCTCGCGGCCGACCTGGTCATCGGCGCGGTGCTGATCCCCGGCGCCAAGGCCCCCACCCTCGTCTCCAACGACCTGGTCTCCCGGATGAAGCCGGGCTCCGTGCTCGTCGACATCGCCATCGACCAGGGCGGCTGCTTCGAGGACTCCCGGCCGACCACGCACGCCGAGCCGACCTACAAGGTGCACGACTCGGTCTTCTACTGCGTGGCCAACATGCCGGGCTCGGTGGCCAACACCTCCACCTACGCGCTGACCAACGCGACCTTGCCGTACGCGGTCAAGCTGGCCGGCCTGGGCTGGAAGTCGGCCCTGCAGCAGGACCCCGCCCTCGCCCCGGGCCTCAACACCCACGACGGACGGCTCACCAACGACCAGGTGGCACTCGCCCTCGACCTGCCGTACACGCCGGTCTCCGAGGTCCTCGCCGCCTGACCCGACCCCGTACGGCCCGCTTCCCGCGCTCCTGCCGCGCGGGGCGGGCCGTACGGCTGTGCACGGCCGGCCGTCCGGCCGTACGAGGCGGGATCCGTACGGCCTGTGCGAGGCGGACCCGGTACGGCCTGTGCGGGACCGGCCGTGCGGGGCGGCGTCAGAGCGGCCAGGACGAGCGCAGGTCGCGGGCGACCGCCAGGACCCGCTCGACCTCGGAGGGGGTCGGCCACGGGGCGCCACCCGGGCGCAGCAGCGTGTCCCGCACCGAGGCCAGGTGTGCGAGCGCGTCCCGCGGGAGGTCGCTCCGCCCGGCCAGCCACGCCAGCGCGCCGGCGCGGTCGCGCGGCGGCCGGGTCACCAGATCCCAGGTGCCCAGGATCTCGGTCAGGTCCGCCACCTTCAGCGGGGTGCCGCCCTGCCGCGCCACGGCGGCGGCCGTCAGCTCGGCGCGGGCCACCAGCTCCGGCGAGGCCGAACGGTCCCAGAACGGCGGGAGCACGACCGCCGGCCGTCGCCGGCCCGTCCCGGCGTCATCCGCCGTGCGCCCCCCGCCCGCCTCGTGGCGTCCCGTCGGCGTCGGAGATGCCCCGGCCTCCCCGTGGCGTCCCGCCTCCACGGTCGGCGAGGCCAGCTCGGCGGCGGCCCCGCGGTGCCCGGCCCGGGCCGCCTCCCGGAACCAGCGCCGCCCGCCCCGCACGTCGCCGCGTTCGGCGATCAGCAGCAGGCCGAAGGTGAAGGCCGCCTCCGGGTCGCCCCCGGCCGCGGCCCGGCCCAGCCAGTGGCCGGCCGTCCGCGGATCGCCCAGCTCCACGCACACGAACCCCGCCATCCGCTGGTCGTCGATCCGCCCGGCGCGGGCGGCCCGCTCGAACCAGGCGCGGGCGGTGCGCAGGTCACCGCGGGACAGCGCGATCCCGCCGAGCTGGGACGCGGCGCCGGGATGCTCGCTCTTGGCCGCGAGCCGGTAGAACGCCTCGGCCCCCTCGGGGTCGCGGTCGGCCCGCAGGAACAGCCCCAGGTGGTAGGCGGCGTCGGCGTGACCGCCCCGGGCCGCCAGCTCCCACCAGCGCAGCGTCTCGTCGTCCTCGCCGCGGGTGTAGGCGATGAACCCCAGGTCGTGGGCCGAGGCCAGGTCGCCCGCCACCGCCGCCCTGCGATGCCACTCCCCGGCGGCCCTCGTCTCACCGGCGTCCTCGCAGATCAGCGCCAGTCGCCGCGCCGCCGCCCGGCATCCGCCCCGCGCCGCCGCCTCGAACCAGCGCCGCGCGCCGGGCACGTCGCCGCGCTGCTCCAGCAGGAGCCTCGCCAGGCCGGCCGCCGCCTCGGCGTCACCGGCGTCCGCCGCCAGCTCGTACCACCGCACGGCGTCGTCGGAACCGCCGTGCGTCTCGTGCCACAGGCCCAGGTTGTAGGCGCTGTCCATGTTTCCCCCGGCGGCGGCCCGCTCCCACCAGCGGCGGGCCGCCGCCCGGTCGCCGCGCCGGGCGAAGTGCCGGCCCAGCAGGTGCGCGGCCCGCGTGTCGCCGCCGTACGCGGCCGACAGCAGCTCCGCCTCCTCGTCCGGGCCGAGACCCGGGTCGGGATCCGGGCCGAGGTGCGGATCGAGACCCGGCCCGGGAGCCGGGCCGGGGCCCGGGTCGGGACCGGAGCCGTGGCGGCCGCCACGGGGAGGCGGCACCGCCGTACTCCGGGGGGTCGCCCGGGTCGAAACCGTCTCCGGACCATCGGGCCACCACCCCATGTCACCCTCCTCGTCAGGACATCCGACAGATTGCCACGTGACCGGGCGAGCACGGAGTGTAATTGAAATTTTTCCCGGACGGGCCGAAAAATGACCGCCCTTCGCGGGGGCGGCCGTTACGCCGCCGCGCCGGTGCGCACCGTATCCGTCGGTCGTTCCGGTGACGGACGGAGAGCGGGATCGACACGGAGCGTGACCGGCGAGGCGGCCGGACCGCTCAGCCGGAACCGGTGGTCCCGGCGAGGGCGGAGGTGTCCAGCGTGACGTCGAGCGGGGCGGGGAGACGGAGGAGGTCACCCATGTCGACACGCGTGACGGTGCGGTACTCGCCGCCCTTCGGCTCGCTGAAGACGGTCACCGTCGCGGGTGAGGCGACCGGGTCGACCAGGAGCATGACCGGGACCAGCCCGGCGGCATAGAGCCCCGGCTTGCGGTCGCGGTCGTCGACGGCGCTGCCGGGCGACACCACCTCGGCCACCATGAGCAGCCCGGAGGAGAGCAGCTCCCGCTCGCCCCATCGGGGGCAGTCGGCCGGTGCGAGCACGAAGTCCGGCTCGACGGGGTCGCGCGGGCCGTCGATGCAGACGTCGACATTGCCGCTGAAGCCGTCCCAGCCCCTCTCCTCGATGAGCGGAAGCAGCGCGCCGTACAGGCGCATCGCGACCCTGGCGTGTTCGGGGGTGCCCACCGGGCTCACTATCAGCCTCCCGTCGATGACCTCGGTGCGGAGCCCGGGAAGCCGCGGGAGCGCGTCGAACAGCTCACGCGCCGTACCGGGCAGGGGGTGGGACACGGTCTCGGGGGTCGGCCTCAGATCGGCGGGCTTCCGATGCGTTGTCATGACGACCATCATGATTCCCCTCCGCGTCCTTGTGAACACGATGAGTATTCCAGGCACCGCCTCGCGGGGTAGAGGGTTCGCAAAGAGAGGGTCAGGTCCAGCCGGGGCGGACCAGGCCGGTCTCGTAGGCGATGACGACGAGCTGGGCGCGGTCGCGGGCGTGCAGTTTGACCATGGCCCGGCTGACGTGGGTCTTGGCCGTGGCGGGGCTCATGAACAGCTTGGCGGCGATCTCGTCGTTGGTCATGCCGGTGCCGACGAGGCCGAGCACCTCGCGCTCACGGTCGGTGAGCAGGGCGAGCTCGCGGGCCGGGTGGGGCTGCTTGGCGCGGCTGGCGTACTCGGCGATCAGGCGGCGGGTCACGCCGGGGGAGAGCAGCGCGTCCCCGGCGGCCACGACGCGGACCGCCTGGATCAGCTCGTCCGGTTCGGTGTCCTTGACCAGGAAGCCGCTGGCGCCGCCCCGCAGGGCCTCGAAGACGTACTCGTCCAGCTCGAAGGTCGTCAGGATGATGATCTTCGGGCCGGGGGGCATCCGGCGGGTGGCGGTCAGGCCGTCCATGCCCGGCATGCGGATGTCCATCAGCACCACGTCGGGCCCGTGTTCGGCGGCCAGCCTCAGGGCCTGCTCCCCGTCGGCGGCCTCGGCCACCACGGTCATCCCGGGCTGGGCGTCGAGCAGGGCGCGGAACCCGGCCCGGACCAGTGCCTGGTCGTCGGCGATGACGATCTTTATCATGCGGTCTCCTGGGATCATGGGGCCTCTCCGGCGGGTCGCGCGCCTTCCCCGGGAGGCCGTGGACCGTCCTGTCCCGCGCCGTCCTGCGGTGCCTGCCGCGAGCCCTCCCCGGGAGGCCGTGCGTCCTCTTCGGGGGAGCGTGCGCTCCCCTCGGGGATCGGCAGCCGCGCCTCGACGCGGAAGCCTCGCCCGTACGGCCCGGCGGTCAGCGTGCCGCCGAGGGCCGCGGCCCGCTCCCGCATGCCGGGGATGCCGTTGCCGCCGCCCAGGCCGCTGCCCGGCCCGCCCGCGGGGGCGTCTCGGCCGGTGTCGGTCACCCGCACCACCAGCTCGCGCGGGCCGTACTCCAGCCGGACGGCGACGGAGGCGCCGGGGGCGTGCCGGGTGACGTTGGTGAGGGCCTCCTGGACGATGCGGTAGCCGGCCCGGTCGACGCCCGGCGGCAGGTCCCTGACGGCGCCGGTGACCTCGGTGGCGACCGGCAGCCCGCTGCGCCCGGCCAGCTCCTCCAGCCGGTCCAGCCCGGCGGTGGGGGAGCGGGGGGCGCCGTCGCGCAGCACGCCGAGGACCGAGCGCATCTCGGTCAGCACGTCCTTGGAGGCGTGCTTGATCGTGGTGAGCGCGGTGCGGGCCTGCTCGGGGTGGTCGTCGATGAGGTGCAGCGCGGTGGACGCCTGCACGTGGATGAGGGAGATGTTGTGCGCGAGGACGTCGTGCAGCTCCTGGGCCATGGTCAGCCGCTCCTCGCTGGCCTGCCGCCGGGCCTCCTCCCGCGCCACCCGCCGCTGCTCGGTGAGCCGCTCGCGGCGGGCGCGGACGAACTCGCCCGTCGCGAGGACCGTTCCCATGGCGGCGGCGATGGCCAGGATGTGCCACAGCCCGGGGCTGGGGACCGGGGCCAGCCAGGTGGTGTAGACGACGAAGAACACGTAGGTCACGGCCGAGGAGATCCAGGCGGCGCGCCGGTGGCCCAGGGTGACGGCGCTGTACAGGGCGATGCCCGGGCTGAAGAAGATGGGCCCGTAGGCGTGGCCGCGGAGGATGAAGACCCAGGTGGCGGCGATGTTGACGGCCAGCGTGACGGCCGGGTGGCGGCGCCGTACGGCCAGGGCCAGCGGCCCGGCGACCAGCAGCGCGTTGCCGAGGAGGTCGACCGGGAGGCGGTCGGGCTGGTTCCACTGCGCGCCCTGGGTCGTCACGACCTGCACGGCCGCCACGAGCAGGGGGAGCAGCGGGTCTATCCATCGGGTTCCGGCGCGCACGCCCGAACTTTACGCCCGCCCGCCGCCCGGTTCGTCCCCCCGGCGCGGCAGGGCCGGCTACGCCGTCCGCTGTAGCCGGAGGCCGGTCGGCGGCGGTTTCCGGGAAGCCGGCCGGTGGTTTCCGGGAGGCCGGTCGGCGGTGGTTTCCAGGGAAGCCGGTCGGCGGTTTCCGGGAAGCGGGTCGTCGGCGGACGGGGAACTGACGAAGGCCGCCCGGATTCGACCGGCCGCGGACGGGAATTCGACCAAGGTCATGCGAAGGGCTGACAGAACGAGCGAACCGCGAAAGGCTGGGGCGAGCTGACTGTGGGAGGCCAAAGGTCAACGACCCCCTCCTGAAGGAGGGGGCTTGAGGTGCAGTGATGCGCTTTGAAGCCCCGCGTTGACCAGCCCGAGTCGATCACCTGAAGGAGGTGCATTCGATTGACTACGTTTCACGTGGGTGAGCAGACCCACCGGCAGGTGCTTCCTCAGCCTGCCGCTCTGGAATCCGTGAGAGCAGACAACCCCGAGGGTGGGGACGAAACGGCTTACGGACTCCCGGCCTCGCCGGGCACCGGCGTGGAACATGGGCGAGGGGAGATCGAAGCGGACAGCACCGGTCTGTTTCGGCGTCACCCCGAGGGCGCTTCGGCGCCTGAGGGAGCGAACCGTGAGGTTCACCCGGCCGTGTTCGTCCTCGACGCCCACGGCCACCCGCTCGACCCGTGCCACCCCGCCCGCGCTCGTCGCCTACTGGCGTCCGGGCGGGCGGTGGTGGTGCGGCACACCCCGTTCGTCATCCGGTTGCGTGACCGCGTGGCCGCCGATTCCACCGTCCAGGGCGTCGCGGTCGGCATCGACCCCGGCTCCGAGCACACCGGCATCGCCGTGTTCACTGACCGCGACGGAAGTCGAACTGGGAGATATGCGATCCAGCTCGACCACCGAGGCGGGCAGATCCGCGACAAGCTCAGTGCGCGGGCCGCACTGCGCCGGGGTCGCCGGTCGCGCAACCTGCGCTACCGCGCACCCCGATTCAACAATCGCACCAAACCCAAGGGGTGGCTCGCGCCGTCCCTGAAGCACCGCGTGGACACCACCATGTCCTGGGTGACGCGGCTGAGGCGCTGGGCACCCGTCCGTACCGTCCATGTGGAACGGGTCTGCTTCGACACCCACGCCATGTCGGCCGGTCGGCCGCTCGAAGGAGCGCAATACCAGCGGGGCACTCTGGTCGGGTGCGAGGTCCGCGAGTACCTGCCGGCCAAGTGGGGCAGGGTGTGCGCGTACTGCGGAGCGAGCGATGTGCCGTTGAACATCGATCACCTTCACCCCCGCAGCCGAGGTGGCTCCGACCGGATCAGCAACCTCACCGTGGCGTGCGTCCCGTGCAACCAGGCCAAGAGCGCCACTCCGATCGAAGGATTCCTTCGGGGCGAGCCCACACTCCTGGCGAAGATCCTCAAGCAGGCGAAGGCGCCGTTGCGTGACGCCGCCGCCGTCAACGCCACCCGGTGGGCGCTGTGGCGGGCGCTGGAGGCGACCGGCCTGCCGGTCCAGGCGGCCTCGGGCGGGCGCACCAAGTGGAACCGCTTCCGGACCGGCGCGCCGAAGTCGCACACCCTGGACGCCGTGCACGTCGGCCACCTGCAGACCGTGACCGGCTGGCCGTCGACGACCTTGGTGGCCAAGGCGACCGGGCGCGGCACCTACGCCCGTACCCGCGCCGACCGCTACGGCTTTCCGAGACTGCGACTACCTCGTACCAAAACCGTTCAGGGCTTCCGGACCGGGGACCTGGTCCGGGCAAACGTCCCGACAGGCAAGAAGGCCGGAGTGCACACCGGCCGGGTCGCGGTCCGTTCCACCGGCAGCTTCAACATCACCACCCGGCACGGCACCGTGCAGGGCATCGGCCACCGCCATATGCGCGTACTCCAACGCGCGGACGGCTACGGCTACACGACCCAACTAGAAGCGCGGCACCGTGCCGCGTTTCCTCCCCCACCTGAAGGCGGGGGTTTCCACGCTGGAGGAATTCGATGATCGATCGCCGTCTCGCCCTGCCTCTGGCCGTGGTCCTGGCCGGAGGATCCGTACTTTTCACCCAGCCCGCGCTCGCCTCGCCGGCGGGTCACCCGATGTCACCCGGCCATCCGGCGGCGTCCGGCCACCGGGTGGAGAAGAAAGCCGTCGCCGAGGGATACGGCGGAGCGGTCGCGACCGTCGACCTGGACGCCAGCCAGGCCGCGCTGGGCGTGTTGCGCCGCGGGGGCAACGCCGTGGACGCGGCGGTCGCGGCGGCCGCCACGCTGGGGGTGACCGAACCGTTCTCGGCGGGCCTGGCCGGGGGCGGGTTCATCGTCTACTACGACGCCCGGCACAGGAAGGTCCACACGATCGACGGCCGGGAGACGGCGCCGAAGGCGATGACCGCCTCCTCCCTGGAGGGCATCCCGTTCGACGACGCCGTCACCAGCGGGCTGTCGGCCGGGGTGCCGGGCAGCGTGGCGCAGTGGGAGCTGGCCCTGCGCCGCTTCGGCACCATCTCGCTGAGGCAGGCGCTCCAGCCCGCGGCCGAGGTCGCCTCCCGGGGCTTCACCGTCGACCAGACCTTCCACGACCAGGTGGCCGCCAACGCCGCGCGCTTCGCGGACTTCACCTCCACCGCCCGGCTGTACCTCCCGGGCGGCGCGCCGCCGCGGGTCGGCTCCACCTTCCGCAACCCCGAGCTGGCCGCCACCTACCGCACCCTCGGCAGGGAGGGCGGTGACTGGCTGTACCGCGGGCGGCTCGGCGCGGAGATCGTGGCCACGGTGAAGAAGCCCCCGGTCACCCCCGGATCCACCCGGAACGTACGGCCCGGCCTGATGGAGACGTCCGACCTCGCGGCCTACCGGGCGCTCGAACGGCCGCCCACGAAGGTCTCCTACCGGGGCATGGACGTGTACGGCATGGCGCCGCCGTCCTCGGGCGGCTCGACGGTGGGCGAGGCGCTCAACATCCTGGAGGCCCTGCCGGACGTGGGCCTGCACGAGTATCTGGAGGCGTCCCGGCTCGCCTTCGCCGACCGCAACAAGTACGTCGGCGACGTCCCGGGCGTGCCGCTGGAGCAGCTGCTGTCGGACGGCTTCGCCAAGGAGCGCGCCTGCCTGATCGGCGACCGGGCGATGCCCCACCCCGCTCCCGCGGGCAGCCCCGACGGCTCCTACGAGCCGTGCGCCCCCGCCGCCCCGGCCGGTGAGACCGCCGAGGAGGCCCCGCAGGGGCCGGAGACGACCCACATGGTCATCACCGACAGGTGGGGCGGCGTGGTCGCCTACAACATCACCATCGAGTCCACCGGGGGCAACGGCATCGTCGTCCCGGGCCGGGGCTTCCTGCTCAACAACGAGCTGACCGACTTCACCTTCGGTCCCGCGCCCGGCGACCCCAACCTCCCCGGGCCCGGCAAGCGCCCGCGCTCGTCGATGGCGCCGACCATCGTCCTGAAGGACGGCAGGCCGCTGCTCGCCGTGGGCTCACCGGGCGGCGCGACGATCATCACCACCGTCCTGCAGATCCTCGTCAACCGCTGGGAACTCGGCATGACGATGCCCGAGGCGCTGGCCGCGCCGCGCGCCAGCCAGCGCAACACCGCCCAGACCCAGGCCGAGCCCGCGTTCATCGAGCGCTACGGCGCCGAGCTGACGGCCAAGGGGCACGGCTTCGCGCCGACCCCCGAGATCGGCGCGGCCACGGCCGTGGAGTTCCTGCCCGGCGGCAGGCTCCAGGCGGTCGCCGAACCCGTACGGCGGGGCGGCGGCAGCGCCCTGGTACTGAGCGAACGCCGCTAGGGGCCACCGGCGCCCCGGCACGCGGGGCGTCCGGGTCCTGTCCTGTGTCCTGTGTGTCCCGTGGGTTCCCGCCGCGACGGGGACCCACGGGGCGGGGCACACGGGACGGGGCGGCTCCGCGTGGCGGGGACGCTCCGGCCGTCGATGAGGGGACGCGGTCGTCCACGCACAGGGAAAAGCGCCGGGGGAACCCCACCGGCGCTGCTTCGTCCGCGTGCCTCGTCCGAGTCGCGGGGGGCCGGGGCCGGCGCCGGCCCCCCGGCCGCCGCCGCCGGCGCCCCCCGGACCCCCCCCCGGGGGCGCCCCCCCCCCACGAACGTGTAGCACCCAGCAGATCACACCTCACC
>NZ_JBEZNH010000003.1:0-169187 GCF_040653115.1 Streptosporangium sp. NPDC048047
CTCCTCCTCCAGGGCGGGCAGCAGCCGCCGCCGGACCCGGACGCGGGCGTAGCGGCCCATGGGCTCCGCCGGCTCCGGGACCGCCACAGACCTCGCCGAGCAGATCAGGGGACTGGGCTGGCACGCGCTGTCGTACGGCGACGGCCTGGCCTTCCCCGGTGACCAGCTGCTCAGGCTTTCGATGGACTTCGCGACCGGCACGGCCGGAGTCCTGTTCGCGATGAGCTCCGCGCTGGGCGACCGGCGGGTGCTCCTCCCCTTTGTCGAGCCGCCCGGCGGCGCGGGTGCCCTGTCCATGGCACTGCCCGCGCATGAATCCGCCGAGCGGCTTTCCCCCCGCGAGCCTTCGAAGGAGGTGTGACAACAGCATGGTACTTCTCGACCTCCAGAACCTGGAAGCCCCCACCGGGGGTGGCGGTGGCGGTGGCGGCAGCTCGCTGACCGTTCTCGGTTGCGAGTCCCACACGCCGAGCAACCTCAGCGTGGCGCTCTGCCACTGATCCTCTTCCCGATCGCCAGAAACGGAGTAACACCATGGTTCTTCTCGACCTTCAGGCTCTCGAGGCTCCGACCGGTGGCGGCCACGGCGGTGGCGGCAGCACGCTGACCGTCCTGGGTTGCGCGTCCCAGACCCCCAGCAACCTGAGCGCCCTGCTCTGCCACTAGTCGTCCACGGATCACCAGGAATCACAAGGAAGAGGTAAGAAAATGGTTCTTCTCGACCTCCAGGCTCTCGAGACCCCCGGCGGCGGCCACGGCGGTGGCGGCGGCAGCTCGCTCACCGTCCTGGGCTGCGAGTCCTACACGCCGAGCAACCTGAGCCTGCTGCTCTGCCACTAGTGACACCCCGTGCCCGGGTCGGCCGATGACGGCGGCCGTCCCGGGCACGGCCCGTTCCCGGGGGCTTCTCCAAGCCCCCACCGGGCGGGCCCAGGACTTTCGAGCGAAGGAGGGACCGGTGCGGACGGCGGACCGGCTGCTCGCCCAGACCGTACGGCGTGGCGGCCCCTGGCTGGGCGTCCTCGCCGTCTCCTCCGTCGCCGGGGCGCTGGCCGAGCTGGCGCTCCCCTACGCGCTGGGCCGGGCGGTGGACGCCCTGGTCGCGGCCGGCCCGGCGGGCGGGGCCTGGACCTGGGCGGGCGTCTGCGCGGCACTCGTGGCCGGGGCGGTCGCCTGCGACGCCCTGGGCGTCTGGGGCTCCGGGGTGAGCGGCGCCCAGGCCACGGCGTGGCTGCGCCTGCGGACGCTGCGGCACGTCCTCGGAGCCGGGCCCGCGCTGACCCGCCGCCTCTCCGAGGGCGATCTCGTCACCCGGATGGGGGTGAACGCGGAGGAGGCCGGGCGGGCCCCGGAGGCGCTCGTCACCGCGGCGGCACTGGTGATCCCCTCGGCGGGCGGCATCGTCGCGCTCGCCCTGATCGACGTCCGGCTGGCCCTGACCCTGGTCGGCGGCCTCGTCCTGATCACGTTCGTGCTGCGGGCGTTCCTGCGGGCCGGCACCTCGATCGCCGGCGGCTACCAGGAGGCGCAGGGCGACATCGCCGCCCGCCTGGTCGACGCGCTGGCCGGGGCCCGGACGATCGCCGCCGCGGGCACCGAGGCGGTGGAGAAGGCCCGGGTGCTGGCCGCGCTGCCCCGGCTGCGCGGGCACGCCATGGACATGTGGCGGGCCAACGCGAGCGCCGGTGTGCGGGCGGGCGCCGTGGTGCCGCTGCTGGAGGTGGCGGTGCTGGCGGTGGGCGGGCTGCGGCTGGCCGACGGCGGGCTGACCGCCGGCGAGCTGTACTCCGCCGCCCGCTACGTCGTGCTCGGCGCCGGCATCGGCTCGGCGCTCGGCCAGGTCGCCCGGCTGGCGCGGGCGCGCGCCGCGGCGGGCCGCATCACGGAGCTGACCGCCGGGACGCCGCGGGCCCACGGGGACAGCCCGCTGCCCGCCGGTCCCGGAACGCTGGAACTGCGCGGCGTGCGTGCCGAGGGGCTCGGCGAGATCGACCTGGTCGTCCCGGGCGGCTGCTCGGTGGCGGTGGTCGGGCGCTCCGGCAGCGGCAAGTCGGTCCTGGCCTCGCTCGCCGGCCGGCTGGCCGACCCCGCCGCCGGGACGGTCCTGCTGGACGGGGTGCCGCTGCCCCGGCTGTCGGCCGGGGCGCTGCGCCGGGCGGCCGGCTACGCCTTCGAACGCCCGGCGCTGGTCGGCGACACCGTCGAGGACGCCGTCGGCCTGGGCCTGGACGAGCCGGACCCGGGAGCGGTGCGCCGGGCCGCGCGGGAGGCGTGCGCCGACGCGTTCGTCCGGCGGCTCCCCCTGGGATACGGCACGCCTCTGGACGACGCCCCGATGTCGGGCGGGGAACGGCAGCGCCTGGGGCTGGCGCGGGCGTTCGCGCACGGGCGGCGGCTGCTCGTCCTGGACGACGCCACCTCCAGCCTCGACACCGTCACCGAGCGGCAGGTCGCCGCGGCGCTGGCCGGGCGGCTCGGCGGCCGTACCCGGCTGGTCGTGACGCACCGCGCCGCGACCGCGGCGGCGGCGGACCGGGTGATCTGGCTGGACGGCGGGCGGGTGCGCGGCTACGACACGCACCTGACGCTGTGGGAGGACCCGGCCTATCGCGCCGTCTTCCAGGTGGACGACCCGCCTCCCGGTTCCGCACCCGTGCGGGGGACGCCGTGAACCGCCCGGTCCGCCGGGCGCTTCGCCGCGACCCGCGCCTGCTCGTCAGGCTCGCCGTGTGGTCGGTGGCGGAGACCGCGCCCGCCCTCGTCGTGGGCCTGGCCGTGGCGCGGGCGATCGACGACGGCTTCGCCGCGGGCCGGCCCGGCACCGGTTTCGCCTGGCTGGCGGTCCTCGCCGCCGCCTGGCTGGTGGGTGCGGCGGGCGCGCGACAGGTCGTGCTGGCCGTCGCCGCGATCGTGGAGCCGTTCCGGGAGGACCTGCTCGGCCACATCGTGGAGGGCGCGCTGGACCGCGCGTCCGCCGCCGGGCACGGGCCGGGCACCGCGGCCGTGGCCCGGTCCAACCTCCAGGTGGAGCTGGCCCGTGACGCCTTCGCCTCGGTCATCACGGTGGTCAGGTCGTTCGCCTTCACCGTGGTGAGCGTGGTGCTGGGGCTGGGCGCGCTGGTCCCCGAGGTGCTGGTCCTGGTGCTGCCGCCGTTCACGGCCGGCGTCGGGCTGTTCCTGCTGTCGCTTCCGGCCATGGCCCGGCGGCAGCGGGAGTTCCTGCTGGCCGACGAGCGCACCGCCGGGTCGCTGGCCGGCGCGGTGGGCGCCCTGCGCGACATCACCGCCTGCGCGGCGGAGGACAGGGTGGCCGCCTCCGTCGGCGCGCGGGTGGCCGAGCAGGCCGCCGCGGGACGGTCGCTGGCCCGGGTGACCGCCCTGCGCACGCTGTCGCTGGCGGTGGGGGGCCGGCTGCCGGTCCTGCTGATCCTGGCCGGCGCCCCCTGGCTGCTGTCGCGGGGCGCCGGGGCCGGGGTGATCCTCGGCGCGCTGGCGTACGTGACGCAGTCGCTGGCCCCGGCGCTGGGCAACCTCGTGCAGGGGCTGGGGATCAGCGGCGTCCGGCTGCGGGTGTCGCTGGACCGCATCCTGCGGCCGGACGCCCCGCCCGGCCCCGTCTCCCCCGTCCTCCCCGCTCCCGCGGCCGTCGCCTCCGAGTGTCCCGCCCTCCCCGCCGGCCCGCCGTCCCCCTCCCCCGGTCCCGCGGCGGCGCCGTACGGTCCCGCCGGGCGGGTCACCGTACGGAACGTCCGCGCCGAGCTGCGCGGGGTCACCTTCGCGTACGGCCCGCACGCCGAGCCGGTCATCTCCGGGCTGGACCTGTCGATCCCCGAGGGCGACCACCTCGCCGTGGTGGGGCCCAGCGGCATCGGCAAGTCGACGCTGGGCGCGCTGCTGGCGGGGGTGCTCCGGCCCGGCGCGGGCCGCGTGGAGGTCGGCGGCGTCCCGGCCGACCGGCTCGACCCGGCCTGCCGGGTGCTGATCCCCCAGGAGGCCTACGTCTTCCGGGGCACGCTGCGGGACAACCTCACCTATCTTTCGCCGGCGTCGCGTGAGGAGCTGGACGCCGCCGCCCGCGCGGTGGGCCTGACCGCGCTGGCGGAACGGCTGGGCGGCTACGACGCCGAGGTGTCCTCCGGCGCGCTGTCCCCGGCCGAGCGGCAGCTCGTCGCCCTGACCCGCGCCCACCTGTCCCCGGCCCGCCTGGTGGTCCTCGACGAGGCGACGTGCCACCTGGATCCGGCGGCGGAGGCCCGCGCGGAGGAGGCGTTCGCCCGCCGCGGCGGCACCCTCGTCGTCATCGCGCACCGGCTGACCTCGGCGACGCGGGCGCGGCGGATCCTCGTCATGGACGGCACCAGCGTGCGGCTCGGCGGGCACGAGGAGCTGCTCGCCGCCTCTCCCCTCTACGCCGACCTGGTCGGCCACTGGAACCCCGCGAAACCACAGGAGATGGTGCCGTGATCTATCCCCCCGCCGAGCGGCAGCCGATCGTCGACCACCCGCACGGGCGCGCGGTGGCCGACCCCTACCGGTGGCTGGAGGACGCCGGCGATCCCCGGACGCGGGAGTGGCTGGCCGCGCAGGAGAGGCTGTGGCGCGGCCACGCGGACGCGCTCGCCGGACGCGCGGCGTGGCACGGGCGGGTGGAGCGACTCATGTCCGCGGGGATGGCGGGACCGCCGCTGTGGCGGGGCGGGCGCCGGTTCTTCCTGCGCCGCGAGGCGGGCCAGGAGCACGCCGTGCTGTACACCGCCGGTCCCGACGGGCCCGAGCGGGCGCTGCTCGACCCGGCGGAGCTCGACCCGTCCGGGCTGACCGTCCTCGACTCCTGGCAGCCCGACCTGGACGGGCGGCTGCTGGCCTACCAGCTCTCCAGGAACGGCGACGAGCGTTCGGAGCTGCGGGTCCTCGACGTCGCCACCGGACGGCCGGTGGACGGTCCGATCGACCGCTGCCGCTACTCGCCGGTGGTCTGGCTGCCCGGCGGGAAGGCGTTCTTCTACGTGCGCTCGCGGCGGGTGTGCCTGCACCTGCTGGGCACCCCCGCCGACGACGACGCGGTGGTCTGCGGCGACGAGCGGTCCTACGGTCTGGGGATGAGCGCCGACGGCCGCTGGCTGACGGTCTCGGCGGCCTCCGGCGGCGGCAACGACCTGTGGCTGGCCGATCTGTCGGCCGGGCCGCCGGAACGCCCCTGCCTGCGGGTGGTCCAGGAGGAGGCGGCCGCGGTGACGGTGCCCGCGGTAGGCCCGGACGGGCGTCTTTACCTGCTGACCACGCTGGACGCCCCGCGGGGCCGGTTGTGCGTCGCCGACCCGGCGCGGCCCGGCGTGACGGGCTGGCGGGAGCTGGTCGGCCCCGACCCGGAGGCGGTGACCGGGGACTTCGCGTTCGCCGGGGAGCCCGGCGCGCCGGTGCTGCTCGTCGGCCGCACCCGGCACGCGATCAGCGAGATCGCCGTGCACGATCCGGCCACCGGCGGGAGGCTGGGCGAGGTGCCGCTGCCCGGCCTCGGCGCGGCCGGGCGGATGTTCACCCGCCCCGAGGGCGGCCCCGAGGTGTGGTTCACCTACACCGACGGCGTCAGGCCGACGAGCGTGCACCGCTACGACACCCGCACCGGGCGGACCACGCCGTGGGCCGCGGCGCCCGGCGCCGTCGAGGTGCCCGGGATCGTCTCCCGCCGGCTCGTCTGCGCCTCGCGGGACGGCACGCCGGTGCGGATGGTGGTGCTCGCCCGGCCCGGCGACGGCCCGCGCCCCGCGGTGCTGTACGGCTACGGCGGGTTCGGCCGGCCGATGACGCCTTCGTACTCGGCGTACATCCTGCCGTGGGTCGAGGCCGGGGGCGTGTTCGTCCTGGCCCAGTTACGCGGCGGCGGCGAGGAGGGCGCGGCCTGGCATCGCGACGGGGCGCTCGACCGCAAGCAGAACGCCGTCGACGACCTCGTGGCGGTGGCCGAGCACCTCGTCGCCGAGGGCTGGACCGCCCCGGACCGGCTGGGCCTGTGCGGCGAGTCCAACGGCGGGCTGGTGGCCGCGGCGGCGCTGACGCAGCGACCCGGCCTGTTCGCCGCCGCGGTCTGCTCGGCCCCGCTGACGGACATGGCCCGCTACGAGCGGTCCGGTCTGGGCCCGTCCTGGCGGTCGGAGTACGGCTCCGCCGACGACCCGGAGCAGCTCGGCTGGCTGCTGGGCTACTCCCCTTACCACCGGGTGCGCGAGGGCGTGGACTACCCGGCGACGCTGCTGGCCGCCTTCGGCGGTGACTCCCGCGTGGACCCCATGCATGCGCGCAAGCTGTGCGCGGCGCTGCAGTGGGCGACCTCGGGGACACGGCCGGTCCTGCTGCGCCACGAGGAGGGCGTCGGGCACGCGGCGCGGTCGGCGAGCCGGTCGGTGGGGCTGGCGGGTGACCTGCTGGCCTTCCTCGCCGAGCACACCGGCCTCCGGCTCGCCCCGGAGCCCGCTCCGGGGCTCGGGGCGGGCGTCGCATCGGAGCCGTTCCCGGGGGTTCCCGGGCCGGTGCCGTACGCGCCGCCGGTCGTGGACGGCGCCGGTCAGGCGCCCTGACCGGGGAGCGCGCCGGGCCGTCCCGGCGTGACCAGGCCGCACTGGTAGGCGAGGACGACGAGCTGGGCGCGGTCGCGGGCCGCCAGCTTGGTCATCGCCCGGCTGACGTGGGTCTTGGCGGTGGCCGGGCTGATCACCATGTGCGCCGCGATCTCGTCGTTGGACAGGCCGTGCGCCACCAGCGCCATCACCTCGCGTTCCCGGTTGGTCAGGACGTCCAGCCCGGTGGCGGAGGTCAGCGGGCGGCGGGCGACGAACTCGCCGATCAGGCGGCGGGTGACGGCCGGGGCGAGCAGCGCGTCGCCCCGCGCCGCGACGTGGACGCCGTGCAGCAGGTCGGCCGGCTCGGTGTCCTTGACCAGGAACCCGGTGGCGCCCGCGCGCAGCGCGTCGAAGACGTACTCGTCGAGGCCGTAGTTGGTGAGGATCACCACGTGCACCCCGGCCAGGGCGGGGTCGGCGGCGATCCGCCGGGTCGTCTCGATGCCGTTCATCACCGGCATCTGCACGTCGACGAGCGCGACGTCGGGCCGGTGCTCGCGGGCCAGGGCGAGGCCGCGCGCGCCGTCCCCCGCCTCGCCGACCACCTGGAGGTCGTCCTCGGCCTCCAGCAGGGCGCGGAACCCCGCGCGGATGAGCGGCTGGTCATCGACCAGGAGCACCCGGATCACGACAGGCCTCCGGCCGGGCACCACTGGGGCATGATCCTCATACCGGACACGGTAGAGCCCCGCCGGCCGCCTTTCATCCGCTCCGGGTCGCGCTGCCGCCGTACTCCCCCGGTGGTATCCGCGGGAGGTTCCCGGCCTTCATCGCTCCCCTTCCTGCGCGGATTCTGCGGGGCGCAGGCGGCTCCGCAGGAAGGCGAGGATCTCGCGGCGTGCGGGCCGGGCGGCCGGGACCAGCCCGGGCATGCTGAGGAAGGCGTGGACGGCCCTCGGGTAAGGGGACAGGCGGGCGTCGACGCCGTCGGCGCGGAGCCGTTCGGCGTATCGGCGTCCCTGGTCGTCCGCGGCGTCCAGTGTGCCGGTGACGACCAGTGCCGGCGGCAGGCCGGCGAGGTTCCCGAATCTCATGGGCGACACGCTCAGCGGGTCGAGGGCGGGTGGAACGCTCAGCCTGCGGGCGGTGCGCCACCTGGACGGTGAGAGCCCGGGGTTGCCGGCGTTCGCGGTGATCGAGGGGTAGTCGGCCATGGTGTCCGACCAGTCCGTGGCCGGGCAGGTCAGCACCTGGGCGTGCAGCGGCGGGCCGTCCTCGCGGGCGCGCAGCGCGATGAGCGCGGCGATCGTGCCGCCGGCGCTCTCGCCGAGGACCGCGACGGCCGCCGGGTCGACGCCCCAATCGGCGGGGTCTTCGAGAATCCGGAGGAGCGTGTCGTAGCCGTCCTCGACCGGCGCGGGCAACGGGTGCTCGGGGGCGAGGCGGTAGCCCACCGACACGACCACCGCCGGGCAGCGGGCCGCGAGGCGGCTGTTGAGCCAGTCGTTCTGCGCGGGGGCGCCCATGATGAAGCCGCCGCCGTGGAAGGAGAGGACCAGCGGCAGCCTCGGAGCCGGGTTCTTCGGACGGTGCACCCGCAGCCTCAGGCGGCGGCCCGGCAGGTCGATCGTGCGTTCCTCGATGCGGGCGCGACGGTCGGGCAGGCCGGTGATGATCCGTGCCGCACGGGATGATCGGACGCGTTCGGCCTTCTCCCTCGCGGCGATCACCTGGTCGTCGGTGAGCGCCTCCCAGTCCAGGATGTCCCTGAGGAGGATGCGGGTGCCGAGCGGGGCCTTGTCTTTCATGATCGTCCTTCTATACGGAGGTTACAGGCGGGCGACGGACGCGAAGAGGTCGATCGGGGCGACGGTGGTCATACGGGGGTTTCCTCCCTTCGGCCGCCGGCCTGCCCGGCCGGTGACGGCGGGCCGGTCCGGCGCGGGAGGGTGAGGGCGACGAGGGCGGCGGCGGCCAAAAGCACGGCGCCGATCGTCATGCCGAGCGCGTACCCGGCGGTGAGGGTCTCGGGCGTCGCGATCCGGCCGGTGCGGTCGTGCGCGACGGTGCCGAGGACGGCCAGTCCGAGCGAGGCGCCGATCTGGCGTGAGCTGTTGAGCAGGCCCGAGGCGGTGCCGGTCTCGTGGGGCGCGACGCCGGCGGTGGCGGTGGAGACGAGCGGCGCGAGGCAGAGCCCGAAGCCGACACTCGTGACGATCGAGGGCCCCAGGACGTCGGTGACGAAGGCGCCGTCCGGGCTGATCAGGCCGAACCAGGCGAAGCCGGTCGCGGTCAGCAGCCCTCCGGCGACCATGAGGGTCCGCGGCGCGAGGCGGTAGCCGAGTTCGACGGCGAGCACGGAGCCGGCGACCACGCCGAGGGCGAACGGCAGGAACTCGATCCCGGCCAGGGCCGGTCCGGTCCCGAGGACGCGTTGCAGGTAGAGGGACATGAAGTAGAAGGACGAGGCCATGGCGGCCCCGACCAAGAGGTTGTAGGCGTTCGCGCGGGAGACCGAGCGGTTGGCGAACAGACCGGGCCGGAGCAGCGGTTCGCGGGCGGTGGTCCGCTCGACGTGGACGAACGCGGCCAGCAGCGCGACGGCGACCGCCAGGGTCATCAGGGTGACGGGCGACGTCCACGGATACCGGTCGGTGCGGACGACGCCGAACACCAGCAGGGTCATGCCCGCGGTGGCGAGGACGGCGCCGGGGACGTCCGGGCGGCCGCCGCGGGCCGGGGGCGGGCCGGCGGCGACGCCGCGCCAGGCCAGGGCCAGCGCGCCCGCGGCCATCGGCATGTTCACGAACATCACCCAGCGCCATCCGGCGTACTCGGTGAGCACGCCGCCGATCAGGACGCCGAGGGCGCCGCCGGCGGCGTTCGTCGCGCTCCACACCCCGAAGGCCCGGACGCGGTCCCTGCCCGACGGGAACGTCGCGGTGAGCAGCGCCAGGGCCGCCGGGGCCAGCGCGGCGGCCCCGACGCCCTGCGCGGCGCGGGCGGCGATCAGGTGACCCGGTTCCTGGGCGAAGCCGCCGGCGAGCGAGGCGAGGCCGAACAGTCCCAGCCCGGACAGCAGGACGCGCCTGCGGCCATACCGGTCGGCGGCCTTTCCGCCCAGGAGGAGCAGCCCGCCGAAGGTGAGCGCGTAGGCGTGGATCACCCAGGTCAGGCCCACCGCGCTGAACCCCAGGCCGGCGGCGATCCGTGGAAGTCCGACGTTCACCACCGACAGGTCCAGCGACACCATGAACTGCACGACGGCCACCGCGGCGAGGGTGACCCCCGGCCGGACGGTCCGTCCTCCCGCGGTTCCCGCGTTTCTCAGCACGGCTCGGCCCTCCCCGTGACCGCGGAACCGCCCGTGCGGGGCCCGGGCGGGAACGGTGACGGCCGGCGGCTCTCCGGGCTCACGTGGCGGAGCCCGCTCTCTGCTCGGATCGTGTGCATGCCGGACATCGTGCTGCCGGGACCGGCCGGTGGTCGTCGTGCCCGGGAAGGCTCATTCACCTGGCACCGGGAGAGACGGGACCGGCCCGGCTACATCCTGGGGAGTAGGGATTCGCTGCGACGCACCGGGGACGACCTCCGGCCCGGCAGATCGTAATCTGCACGGATGAGACCTATGGAGCGGTGGCGGCCGCTCGCCCAGGACGGCGTGCTCGCCGCGGTGATGGCCGCCCTGCTGTCGGCCGTCGTGTTCGGCACGCCGGGCGCGGGCGCGGTGGATCTCGCGACCGCCCTCGCCGGCTCGCTCGCGCTCCTCGCCTGGCGGCGGGCGCCCCTGGTGTCGCTGTTCGCCGGTACGGCCTGCATGCTCGTGCTCACGGCGCGCCTCCAGCCGGGCCCGCCGGCCGCCTTCCCCGTGCTGATCTCGGTGTTCGCCGCGGTCAGGACCGGCCATCGGACGGCCCCGGCGCTGGCGGGCGTGGTCTTCCTCGGTGTGGACCTGGCGGTGCGGCTCCCCGGCGCCGGCGGGCTTGTGCGGATCCTCGAGGACACCTCGCTGCTGGTCGGCTGGTTCGTGGCGGCGGGTGTGGCGGCGACGGTGGCCCGCCACCGGCAGGCGTACCTGGAGGAGGCGGAGCGGCGGGCCGCCGAGGCCGAGCGCACCCGTGAGGAGGTGGCCCGGCGCCGTGCGGGCGAGGAGCGGCTGCGCATCGCCAGGGAGTTGCACGACTCGCTCACCCACAGCATCTCGATCATCAAGGTCCAGGCCGGGGTGGCCGTACACCTGGCGCGCAAGCGCGGCGAGGACGTGCCGCCCGCGCTGCTGGCCATCCAGGAGGCCGGCGGTGACGCCATGCGCGAGCTGCGCGCCGCCCTGGAGGTGCTGCGCGACCCCGGCCGCCCCGGCGATCCGGGCCGTCCCGGCGGTTCCGACGCCTCCGGTGCCGAGGTCGCGCCCAGCGGGCTCGACCGGCTCGGCGACCTGGTGGAGCGGGCCCGCTCGGCCGGGCTGCCGGTGACGGTGTCCGGGACCCGGCGGGAGCTGCCGGCCGAGACGGACCGGGCCGCGTACCGGATCGTCCAGGAGGCGCTCACCAACGTCTCCCGGCACGCCGGCGGGGCGGCCGCGGCGGTGCGCGTCGACTACGCCGACGACGAGCTGGTCGTGCAGGTCGACGACGACGGCGGGGCCGACCCGGCCGCGCCGCCCGTGCCCGGGACGGGCCTGCTCGGCATGCGCGAGCGCGTCGCGGCGCTCGGCGGCCGGCTGCGGGCGGAGCCGCGCGCCGGGGGCGGCTTCACCGTACGCGCCGGGCTTCCCCTCGAAGAGCCCGCACACGCCGAGCCTCGTCTCGGGGAGCCGTCGTGATCCACGGGCGGCTCCGTCAGGAGCGCGGAGGCCCGTCGTGCCCCGGGGGCGGGCCGAGGATCTCGATCGCGTGCCGGGCGGCGGCGTGGCCGAGGGCGACGGGGTCGATCACGGGAGGGCCTGACGGCCGCCCGGTCGCGGGCTCGCCCACCTCCGCGGCGAAGTCCTCGAAGCCCGAGGGCGTGGTGATCTGCAGGGTCCGCAGCGGTTCCCCGGGATCGACGACGAAGCTGTGGGGCAGCCCCACGGGGAGGAGGACGAAGTCGCCGGGCCCGGCGGGCAGGGTCTCGCCCTCGCAGTGGAAGGTCGCGGTGCCCGACAGCACGTAGAACATCTCGTCTTCCCGGAGGTGCCGGTGGAGAGGGGGCGCGAAACCTGGCGGGTTGACGAACTCGACGACCGTGAGGCGGCCGCGGGTCTCGGCGCCCCCGGCCTTGACGGTGGCGAGGCCGCCGAGGAACCGGATCGACGGGCCGTCCCCGGAGGTGCGGACGTAGGGGCGGGCTGCGGAGGTTGGGGTCATGGCCGCCTACTTTTCAACAGACAACGGTATAGTGAATATAACGCTAGTATTCCCGTCATGGTCAAGGACGAGCCGGGGAGGAGGCCGTACCGGTCCTCCGTCCGGGCCGACGGCGCCCGGCGCACCCGCCGGGCGATCGTCACCGCCGCCGGCGAGCTGTTCGTCGCACACGGCTACGTCGCCACCTCGCTGGCCGACGTCGCCGCCGCCGCCGGCGTCGCCCGGCCCACCGTCTTCTCGGCCTTCGGCTCCAAGCCCGCGCTGCTGAAGGAGGTGCTCGACCAGGCCCTCGCCGGGGACGACGCCCCCGTCCCCGTGGCCGAGCGCCCATGGTTCCGCCCGGTCTGGGACGCCGCCACCCCGGCCGCCGTCCTCGACGCGTACGCGCGGGTCTGCGTCCTGATCGGAGGCCGCGCGGCGCCGATCTTCGAGACCGTGCGCCGGGCGGCGGACGCCGCCCCCGAGGTGACCGAACTGTGGCGTGCCCTCCAGGCCAACCGGCGGGCGGGGGCGCGCATGGTGGCCGAGCGGGCGGCGAGCCTCGGCCCGCTGCGCCCGGAGCTCGACTCCGAGCGGGCCGTCGACGTCCTGTGGTTCCTCAACGACCCGGCCCACCACCACGCCATGGTCACCGGGTGCGGCTGGACGCCGGACGCCTTCTGCGGCTGGCTGGCCGGCATGATGCGCGACGCGCTGCTCCCCCGCTGACGCGGACCGCCGGCCCGGCCGGTGTCCCGTCGTTGGCGGATGGACGCTTCCATGATCTCGATGTGATGATGGGCCGCCATGCCGTTCACAACGAAAGACGGGAGAACGATGACCTCTGTTCCGATCAGGACCGCGATCGTCACAGGGGTCAGCCGGCGCGTCGGCATCGGCTACGCCGTCGCCCGTGAGCTGGCCTCCGCGCCGATGAACCTCCTGGCCTGCTCGTGGTCCCCGCACGACGCCGAACAGCCCTGGGGCGCCGACCCGCTGGGCGCGGAGGGGGTCGTCGCGGCGCTGCGGGAGGAGCTGCCCGAGGGCGCCGGAGCGGTGGCGCACCTGGCGGCCGACCTGGCCGACCCCGCGGCGCCCGCCCGGATCGTCGCCGCCGCCCGCGAGCGGTTCGGCCGGGTGGACGTCCTGGTCGCCAACCACGCCCGCAGCTCCGAGGCCGGGCTCGGCGAGCTGACCGCCGAGGAGCTCGACCTGTGCTGGGCGGTCAACGTCCGGGCGACCCTGCTGCTGGTGCAGGAGTTCGCCGCCCAGCCCGACCTGGACGGCGGGCGGATCGTCACCTTCACCTCCGGCCAGCACCTGGAGCCGATGCCCACCGAGCTGCCCTACATCGCCACCAAGGGCGCCGTGCAGCAGCTGACGGCGAGCCTCGCCGCCTCGCTGAGCGTCCGCGACATCACCGTCAACTGCGTGAACCCCGGGCCCGTCGACACGGGATACGCCTCGCCCGAGGACCGGGAGTGGCTGTCCGGCCGGCACCCGCGGGGCCGGTGGGGCACGGCCGAGGAGACCGCCGGGCTGGTGCGGTGGCTGGCCGGTGAGGAGGCCTCCTGGATCACCGGCCAGACGATCGTCAGCGACGGCGGCTGGTCGCTCCGCAACGGGGTGCCGCCCCGCGTCCCCGTCCAGCCGCCGCCTCCGCCCGGCGGCCGGTGAACAAGGAACGGGCGAACGGGCGAGCGGGCGAGCGGGCGAGCGGGCGAGCGGGAACGGTGCGCGGACGGCCGTCGGCGCACCGGCCGAGGGGCGCCCGTCCCCGGGTGGAGCGCTGAACGGGAGAATCCATCCCGGACAGCGCGCCCGCTCCGCCGGGGACGGGGATGTCGGGGCGAGGCCCTACGGTATTGGGCGTGCCAGAGACCGACCAGGAGATCACTCTCGACGCGGCCCTCACCGAGGAGTCCGTGCTGTCGACCTACCGGCGGATGTTCGCCGCGCTCGCCCGCGACAGCGGCGCGGTGGTGGACGACCCGGTGCTGGTCGACATCGCCGAGACGCTGTTCGCGGCGTTCGCCGAGGCCGGTGAGGAGTGGCTCACCCACGAGCAGATGCGCCACGTCTGCCGCGCCTATCCGGTGGAGATGTTCGAGAACCGCCTGCGGGTGCTCAAGGGCCTCGGCGCGATCCGTGAGGTGTTCCCCAAGCCCAACCAGCTCCGCTACCGGGCGTCGTTCACCAGCGTGGTGGGGCTGATGTTCGTCCGGCGGATGATGGCCGACGGCGGCCAGTCGGAGATGCACCGGCTGCTGGCGCTGGAGGACCTCAACGTCGCCGACCCCCGCACGACCATGGAGGAGGCGCGCCTCAGCGCGCGGAACCTGTCGCGGGCCTTCCGGCTGTGGGCGCTGGAGCTGATCACGCTGGTCGGCGGCACCATCGAGGAGCTGCGCGAGCAGGCCCCCAAGCTGTGGGGCACCGAGGAGATCGCCCGCCGGGCGCAGAGCCTGCACGCGACCATCCTGACCCGCTGGCCCGAGCTCGACCGCACCTGCACCGAGCTGCGCGCCGCGATCTACGCCTACAGCGACGCCTCCCGCCGCGCCGCGGGCCGCCTGGCCGACTCGGCCGGCACGACGCGGAACCTCACGCTGCTGCCCGCCGAGACCTGGCGGACGTTCGCGCAGACCGCCGACAGGGAGCGGCTCGCGGCCGTGCTGGACGGCTTCGCCTTCGACGCCCCGGCGCCCTGGCACGACCCGGCGGCGATCGTCCGGGCGGTGGACGAGAGTCCCCGCCCGGCTCCGGCGCAGCCCACTCCCCCGCGTTCGGTCGTGCCCGACCCCGGGCCCGCGGGCACCCACGACGCCGGAACCGGTGACGCCGTCCTCGGCCGCCTGGCCGCCGTCGCCGAGTCGGTCCTCGCCGGACGGCCGTCCGCGCCGTTGGAGGAGGTGCTCGCCGCGGGCGGCGAGTGGGTCCCGGCGCGCCGCCTGCTGGCCGACCTCGTCTCGGCCGACCTGCGCCCGGAGTCGCCCTACCGGCTGCGCTGGTCCGACGGCCTGACCGCGGCCCCTGGCGCGGAACCCGCGTGGCTGTCGCACGGCCGCCTGGAGAGGACGGACATGGGAACGGAGAAGGCTGAGGACGGAGACGGCGCCCGAGCCGGGGCGCGGCCGTCCGGGAAGCACGGACGAGACGCCCGAAGCGGTGCGCGGCCGTCCGGAGGGTTCGGAAAGCCCGGGGAGGACGGACGATGACGCCCGAGCTGACGCACGCGCGTGCCCGGTCCGCCGGGCCGCTGCCGCTGGGCCCCGGCGAGCCCGCCCCGGCCGGCATGCTCCGGGCCGGTCTCGGCGACGGCACGGGTACGGCGCTGCCCGCCTGGCCCGACGGCGCGACGCCGTCGCTGCTGGAGGAGTACCAGGTCGCGCCGACGACGGTGGAACGCTCCGGGGAGACCCGGCGGGTGCTGGCGGCGGCGCTGAGGTGCTGCTGGACCGACCTCGCCGCCGACCCGTGGCCGGGCTCGCCCGCGCCGGTGGACGAGGTGCTTTCCGCCTACCGCGCCCTCATCGGGCGCGGCGACGACCTGATGCGCAACTGGGCCGTCGGCGCGCTGCGCCGCCTGCACGACTCGGCCTGGCTGACGGTGGAGGCCGGCGTGGTACGGCTCGGCCCGCGCTGCGCGTCCTGGCCCGCCGAGTCCCACGCGCAGCTCCGGGAGCTGCTGCGCCGCCTGCCCTCCGGCACGGAGGGCGCCGTCCGGCCCGCCGTGCTCCCGGTCCTCGCCGGGGACGGCGAGGCAGCCCGGGAGGCGACGGACGGCCCGGACGGGGACGCCGGGGAGCCCCGGGAGCCTGAAGAGGTCTCGGCGGGCGGGCAGGTCGCGGCGGCCTCGGAGGTCATCGCCGCCGCGGACCTCGACGCCGACCTGCTGGAGGCGTTCGACGAGCGGCGCAGGGCCGAGATCGTCGCGGCGTTCATGGCGGTCGAGCACGCCGCCGAGCCGGTCCACGAGGCCCGCTTCCCGGCGCTGCGCGACCCGGCGCCGCGCCGTACGGTCGCCGAGATGCTGCGGCGGCGCGGCCGGGTGCTCGTCCAGGGCCGCGAGACGTGGATCTCGGGATACGCCGACGAGGTGGGCGCCGTGGTGAGCGGGGCGGTCGGCGAGGCCGAGCGGGCGGTGCTGACGCTGGTGCTTGTCCACTCGGTGGCGATCCCCCGGGCCGAGGGCGTGCTGCCCGCCGACAGCTGGCTGTCGCCGTTCCCCGCGCCGGTGGAGGAGCTGCGGCGGCACACCCGGCTGCCGGTCGGCGCGCTGGACGCGGCGCTGCGGACGCTGCGCCACGCGGGCCTGGTGACGCAGGTGAAGGCCGGGGAGGAGGCGGGCGGCTATGTCCCCGGCCCGCAGTTCCACCGCCTGACCCCGGCGGCCAGGCGCCGCCTGCAGGAGGAGCTCATCCTGGCCGCGGGGCCGCACACCCCGCTGGCCGCCGCCATTCGGGCGAATCGTCGAGGAAGGGAATACCAGGGGTGACCGGACAGCCGGAGCGGGCGGGACGGGGCGCGAGGGGCCGCCGCGCGGCCGACCGCCCTGTCGAGGACACCGTGGAAAGTACCACGGGAAGCACGGCCGTGAAACCGTCCAGGGCGGCTGAGACGGCGGCGGCGCGGGCGCGCGGCAGTCAGATCGGGCTGGTGCCGGTGGAGGTCAGGCCCGCCGCGCCCGACCACGACGTGGTCGGCGACCGCGTGCTGGTCGCCGTGCAGGCGGTCAACATCTCGCGGCTGTCGACCCACCCGGTGCCGGTCGTGCCCGGCACGCTGATCGTGGTGGCCGGGGCGGGCCCGAAGGACTCCAACGGCGCGGGCAAGTCGTCGTTCATCGCGATGATCACCGCGTTGCTCGGTGACGAGCAGTGGCGTTTCGCCTCCGGCGCCAAGGCGGTGGCGGAGCTGCTGTTCAACGCCGAGCTGGCGGCGGGCGGCGGCGCCGGGACGTGGGCCAGCGCCGACCACGGCTACATCGTGGGCGTCTTCGCCCCGCCCGGCTCGGTGGACGACGCGGTCACGGTGTGGCTGCGGGTCAACCAGGAGGCACCGCACCTGGAGATCCGGGTGACCCCGGGCATCAGGCTCGCCGCGGCGCCCTCGGAGGCGGAGCGGGTGGCGCTGGCCGACGAGGTGTGGGCGTCGCTGCCGCGCTCGGCGGGCCGCCGCGACGTGGTGGCGCGCGACCTGACGCGGTTCCTGTACGGCGACCGCGTCAGATGCGTGTCGTTCCTGTCCACCTCGGTGCGCAGCAAGGTCGCCACGAACCTGCTGTCGCAACCGCTGAACGAGATCTCCCCGGAGCGGGTGTTCGAGGCGATCGCCGCGCTGACCGGCCTGGACGCCGAACTGGACCAGGAGCGGGAGGCGCGGCGCGACGAGCACGCCAGGCGGGTGCGGGCGACGCGGGCCGCGGAGCTGCTGACGGACTTCGAGGAGGAGTCCCGGGCGCTGCTCACGACCTTCGACCGGCGTGACCGGGCGCGGGTCCGGCTGGCCGGGGCGATGCGTTCCTGGCGGGGGCGACTGGCGCGCAGGCTCGCCGACGCGGCCCGCCGGGACGAGGCGCTCGCCGCCGAGCTGGAGCGGCTGCGCGAGGCGGGCGGCCGCGCGGCCGAGGCGATCGAGACGGTGAAGGCGGAGATCGCCACGCTCCGGGACGACTCGCTGGAGCGCTCCCTGGCCGGGGCCCGCCGGGAGCTGGCCGCGTTGCAGGCCCGCGCGGCCAAGCTGGACGCCGACCGGGCGGTGGCGGAGAACGCCGCCGACGAGCTGCGCGCCCGCGTCCCCGGGCTGGAGGAGCAGCGGCGGCTGGCCGACGGCCGCGACGTGGCGGCGGCGGAGACCGAGCTGGAGCGGGCCAGGGTCGTCCTCAACGAGGCGCTGAAGGCGCTGGGCGTGGCCGACCGCGAGGTGGACGAGGCGAAGGCCGCGCTGGACGACGCCGAGGGCGGCCCGGCGGCGGCGCAGCTCGACGCGCTCGCCGCGGCCGGGCTCCGGGCGACCGGTCTGCTCGACGCGGTCGACGTCGCCGAGCAGGCCCGCGACGAGGAGGCCGCGGCGGACCACGCCGGCGGGGCTCTGCTGGCCGCCCGGGGCTGGCCGCAGGAGCACGCGGTGATCGTGGACGCCGCCGACCTCCCCGAGGCGACGCGGACGCTGGCCGCACTGCCCGGGTCGGTGCTGGTCAGCGCGGCCGGCATCACGGTCGTCGGGTCGTTCGAGGCGGTCGCCACCGGCCGTGAGGCCCGGATCAAGGCCGCCGAGCAGCGGCTGCACCGGGCGCGGGACGTCCAGGAGGCCGCCGCCGAGGTCGTACGGACCGCCGAGGACGGCATGGCGGAGGCCGCCCGGCGGCTGGAGGGGGCTCGCGCCGCGGTACGGCTGGCCGACGTCGAGCGGCGGCTCGCCGAGCGGCGCGAGGTCCTCACCGGGCTCGTCGCGGCCCTGGCCGAGGCCGCGCCGCGGGTGGCGGAGGCTGAGCGGGAGGTCGCCGCGCTCGACTTCCGGGCCCGCACCAGGAGCATGGAGATCGAACGCCTCGAGGGCCGCCGGGCGCGGCACGAGACCGAGCGCGACCAGGCCGCCGAGCAGGCGGCGAAGGTGCAGTCCGACCGCGACGCGCTCGCGCTGGACGCGATGGCCGTCGACTGGGGCGGCACGGTCGCCGGGGCCGGCGAGTGGCTGGAGGCGCTGGGCGAGGACGAGCGCCCGCTGACGGCCGAGGAGTGGTGGCGGGCGGCCGAACGCCACCTCGACGAGGCGCTGCGTGACACCTTCCCCGGCGAGGACGAGGAGATGCCCGAGGAGCTGCGGTTCCTGATCAGGGAGCGGACCGAGCCCGGGGCCGGGCGCACCGCGCGTGAGCAGGCCACGTTCCCCGGCGTCTGCGCGGCCCTGGCGTCCTACCTCCGCGGTCAGGAGGAGTACGAGCGCCACCAGCGCCGCCAGATCGAGACCCAGCTGGAGACCCGCCGCCGCGACCTGTCCGCCGCCGCCAAGGGGGCGGAGGAGGCGGCGCAGTCCACCGCCGTGCACCGGGCCGCGCTGACCGCGGCCGTCAAGGCGCGGCTGACGCGGGTCGCCGAGGAGTTCGAACGGCTCGACCTGGCCTACGGCGGCTACGGCGCGACGCTGGACTTCCCGGTGCCGCCCGCGCCCGCCGACCCCGAGCAGCGCTGGGCGTGGCGGGTGACGCCCAGGTGGCGGCGCGGCGAGGGGCAGGGCTACGTGCCGTACAACCGGCGGGCCAACACCGCGCTGATGGACGAGAAGGCGGTGAAGCTGGTCTGCGCGGCGGCGATCGCCTCCTCCGGCGGCGGCCACCTGTGCCTGGTCCTGGACGAGCTGGGCCGCAACCTCGGCAAGGAGCATCGCAGGGAGGCCGTGGCGCTGTTCCGCCGGATCGGCGAGACGTACGGGATCACGGTGATCGGCGCGCTGCAGGACGACATGGAGCCCTACGCGGTCGACGCCTGCGGCCAGTACGTCAAGCTGCGCCGGTCCTCCGACGCGATGCCGTACAACGAGCCGCCGGTGGTCATCGGTCACGACCGTCACGCCGAGCGGGTGCGTGCGCTGTCGGCGGCGGTGAGCAGATAGCCTCTGCGCAGGTTCTATTTCGGAAGTATCGGGGGAAACGGTGTCGTCGACACCGCTGGAGCAGGCACCTCCGCGGCGTGACCTGTACCTGACCATGGCTCTGGCGCTGCGCGTGGGCGAGCTGCTGCTCGGCAGCGGCGAGTCCAACGAGACGGTCTCCGGCGCCATGCGCCGGATCACCGACGCGTACGGCGTGCCGCACAGCGAGGCCGACGTCAACCTGTCGGCCATCACGCTGTCGCACGTCCCGGCGGACGGCGGCGTGCCGGTCACCGTCGAGCGGCGGGTCCGCCGCCGGCTGCCCGACTACGACCGGCTGATCGCGGTGCACGCCCTGGTCTCCGAGGCCGCCGCGGGAGAGCTGCCGCTGGAGGAGGCGGAGGCGCGGCTGCGGCGGATCACCCGGCGGGTGCGGGTGTACCCGGACTGGTTCCTGGTGACGGCGGTCGCGGCGGTGGCCGCCTCGGCGAGCATCCTGGTCGGCGGTGGCGCGAGGGTCGCGCTCGCCGCGTTCGCCGCCACCGTGCTGGGCGACCGGGCCAGCGCGTGGCTGGCGGGCCGGGGCGTGGCCGAGTTCTTCCAGATCGCGGTGGCGGCCATGCTGGGCTCGCTGGCCGCGGTGCTGCTGATCGCGCTCGGCGTGCAGGTGCGGGCCGAGGCGGTGGTGGTCGGCGCGGTCGTCGCGCTGCTGCCGGGACGGCTGATGGTGGCCTGCGTGCAGGACGGCATCGCCGGCGAGTACGTCACGGCGACGGGCCGGCTGTTCGAGGTCTTCTTCATCCTCACCGCGGTCGTCTCCGGGATCGGCGTCACCCTGTACACCGCGGTCCGCCTGGGCGTGCCGCTGAGCGTGGAGGACGTGCCGGCCGCGCCGCTGCTGCTGGAGCCGGCGCAGCTGCTGGGATCGGCCGGGGTGACGCTGTCGTTCGCGGTCGCGCTGCTCGTGCCGCCCCGGCACCTGGTGGCCGCGGTGATCGGCGGCACGCTGGCGTGGGTGGTCTTCGTGCTGCTGTGCGGCTGGGACGTCCCGGTCGTGCTGGCGACGGCCGTCGCCGCGGCGGCCGTGGGCCTGTTCGGCGCGGCGTACGCCAGGACGGCCCGGGTGCCGTCGCTGGTGGTCACGGTTCCGGCGATCGGCACACTGCTGCCGGGAACGGCCCTGTACCGCGGCATGCTGGAGGCCAACCTCGGCCACGCCGACGCGGGAATGTCCAGCCTGCTGCAGGCCCTGTCGACCGCCCTGGCCCTGGGCGCCGGGGTCATGCTCGGCGCGGAGGTCGTGCGGGCGGCCACCGGGTCCGACCTGGCCCGGCGGGTACGGCCGGCCGCCCGGCGGGCACGCAGGCCGTTCATCCCGCGCCCGGCGGCCCGCCGCACCCGCGGCTCCTGACCGCGTCGGCCCGGAGGTCAGACGCCGGTCACGGACAGGGTGGAGCCGCGGCGTTCCTTGCGGACCCGCAGCTGCGCCGGGACGCGGGTGCGCAGCTCGGCGACGTGGCTGACGATGCCCACGGCCCGGCCGCCGTCGCGCAGGCCGTCGAGGATGTCGAGGACGCCGTCGAGGGTGTCCTCGTCGAGCGTGCCGAAGCCCTCGTCGACGAAGAGCGTGCCGATCTCCACTCCGCCGGCCTCGGCGGTCACCACGTCGGCCAGGCCCAGCGCGAGCGCCAGCGAGGTGATGAAGCTCTCCCCGCCGGACAGCGTCGCCGGGTCACGGTCCACACCGGTCCAGCCGTCCAGGATCCGCAGGCCCAGGCCGCCGCCTGACCTGCTGCGGTCCCCGGCGGAGCGGCCGAGGTTGTGCTCCAGCAGGTAACGCCCGCCGGACATGTGGTCGAGCCGCTCGTTGGCCGCCGCGACCACCTGGCGCAGCCGCTCGCCGAGGACGTAGGACGACAGCCGCATGTTCCACCGGTTGTCGGTGGAGTTGCCGCCGGTGAGGGCGGCCATCCGCTCGGTCAGGCGGTGCCGTTCGGCGGCGGGCAGCCAGCGGTCCAGGCACCCCTCCAGTTCGGCGCGGAGCGCGGCCAGCCGCTCCCGGCGCGCCTCGGCGCCGTGCAGGGCGGACCGCAGGCCGGCGTGGGCCTCGTCGGCGGCGTCGTGGTCCCCGCGCAGCCCGTCGAGGTCGGGCTCGGGCTCCGCGGCGGCGGCGACCAGCTCCGGGTCGGCCAGCATGGCGGTGACGGCGGCGCGCTCCTCGTCGAGCCCGCGCAGCCGCGCGGCCTTCTCCTCCTGCTCCGCGAGCGGACGGACCGCCGAACGGGCGTCGTCGGCGCTCCGGAAGCCCGCCTCGGCGACGGCGGCCAGGGCGCGGGTCCGGGCCGCCCCCAGCTCGGCGGCGGCGACCCGCTCCTCCCTGGCGGCCTCGGCCGCCTCCCTGAGCAGCTCCGCCTCGTCGGCCAGCCGATCCAGCCGGTGGGCCAGGCTCGGGTCCTCGCCGCGGGCCTCGTCGAGGCGCGCGGCCAGCCGCTCCTCCTCCGCCGCGAGCTTGTCGGCGTGCGTACGGCGGGCGGCCAGGGTGACCGCCAGCTCACGCGAGCGTTCCCGCGCCGCCTCCAGCTCGGCCGCGATCCGGTCCGCCTGCTCGGCGAGCGCCGGTTCGGCGGCGGCGGACTCCCGCAGCCGGGCCAGGGCCCGCTCGGCCTCCGCCAGCCCGGCCGCGGCGTCCGCCACGGTCGGACCGGCGGCGGCCGGCTCCGAGCCGACCGGCATGGCGGCGACGGCGGCGGCGCACGCGTCGCGGTGGGCGGTCTCGGCGTCGGCGGCGCGGACGGCGGCGGCGAGCGCGGCGGCCAGCAGCGCGGCCTCCCCGGCGAGCCGGTCGCGGCGGGCCTGGACCGTGGGGTCGGCGCCGCGGGCGTCGTCCAGCCTGGTGGTCAGCCGGTCGTGCTCGGCCCGCCAGCCCGACCTGCGGGCGCCGCCCTCGGCCAGCGCGCGGGCGGCCTCGGCGGCCCGCCGTCGCGTGTCGTCCAGCTCGGCCGCGAGGCGGTCGGCCTCCGCGGCGAGAGCGGCCTCGGTCTCCGCGGCGGCGGACAGGTCCGCCAGCTCACGGCGGGCCTCGCCGACGGCCTCCTCGGCTCCGGCCGCCGTGAGGTCTCCGGCGACGGCGAGTGCCTCGCCGAGCCGGGAGTCCAGGGCGGTGACGGTGACCTCGGCGGCCCGGCGGCGTTCGGCCGCGGCGTCGTAGGCGCTCTGGGCTGCGCGTTCGTCCTCGGCGGTGGGGGCCTCGGCGGCGGGGGCGGCCGGGGCGGGGTGGTCGGGCGAGCCGCAGACCGCGCATGGCTCGCCGGGGCTGAGCTTGGCCGCCAGCTCGGCCGCCATGCCGTCGATCCGGGCCTGGCGGAGGTCGAGGTGGCGGTCGCGGAGCCGCTGCGCATGGTCGGTCGCCGTGGCCAGGGCCGTACGGGCCTCCGCCAGCTCCACGCCGAGCCCGTCACGGCGGCGGGCGGCGTCGAGCCGGGCGGCGGCGGCGTCCGCGGCGGCCCGCGCGGCGGGCACCCGGGCCGCCCGCGACCTGGCCTCGGCCAGCCGGGAGGTCACCTCGCCCAGCGCGGCGGGGAGGTCCCGCTGGGTCTCCTGGAGCGCGGCCTCCCGGGCCTCGGCGGCGGCCAGCTCGGCGTCCAGGCCGGCCAGCAGGCGCTCCAGCTCGGCCAGGCGGTCCTCGTCGGCCCGCAGGCCCTCCAGTGCGGCCAGTTCCTCGCCGCGTTCGCGCTCACGGACGGCGAGCGCCTCGCGCAGCGCGGCGGGGCCGCCCGACGCGCCGGAAGCGGGCGATACGCCGAGACTGCCCGATGCACCGGGAGCGTCCGGAACACCGGGAACGACCGCCGCGGCGGGAGTGTCCGGTACACCGGGGGCGGCCGCCGCGGAGGGGCCTCCGGCCGGGCGGAGGGCGTCCGGGAGGGCGGCGAGCCGGGCGGCGACGTCACGGCGGGCGTCCGCCAGCTCGGCGGCGAGGCGGTCGCGGTGCTCCGCCGCCGCCAGACGGGCGGCGGCGGCCTGCCGGGCGGCCTCGGCGGCCGGGATGCGCGCCGCGTCGAGGCGGACCGCGGCCAGGCGGGCCTCGGCGTCCTCGCGCAGGCCGGGCAGGACCGCGAGACGGGCGTCGGTCTCGTCCTGGGCCGCGCCCAGATCGGCGATCTCGACGGCGGCGCGCCCGCGCTCCTCGCGGATCCGTGCCAGGCGCGCCTCCTCGGCGCGCAGCTCCGCCAGCCGGCTGATCTCGGCGCGGCGGTCGCCTTCCAGTCCGGTCAGGCGGTCGGGGGTGACGTCCGCGGCGATCGCGACGTCCACGGCGTCCGCGACCGCCGCGCCGCCGGCGGTGATCGCGCCGGACGCGACGTCCACGGCGGCCGTGATGTCCGGGGCGCTCGTGATGTCCGGGGCGCTCGCGGCGTTCGGGGTGCCCACGGCGTCGCCGGAGAGTCCGAGCAGGGGCAGTGCCCGGGCGAGGGCGTCGGCGGCCAGGCCGCGAGCCTTCTCGGCGGCCCCGGCACGCTGCTCGACGGCCTGCAGGAAGGGCAGCACCCGGTCGGCGCGGGCCGCCTCGGCGAGGATGATCTCCAGGTCGGCCCGTTCCTCGGCGGTCTCCTCCAGGGCGTGACCGCGTGCCAGCGCGTCGGCGTGACGGCGGCGCCGGTCGGCCAGGGCCATGCCCCGGTCCAGCTCCGCGCGGGCCCGCCGTACCGCCGCCTCGCTGTCGGCGCGGGCCAGGCCCGCCCGAGCGGCCTCCCGGGCGGCGAGCGCCTCCAGGGCGGCGGCCCAGCCCCGAGGGTCGTCCTCGGGATCCGGCGCCGGGACGGGGTCGGCGGTCGTCCCTCCGGCGTCTTCACCCGCCGCGTCCCCACCCGCTGTGTTCCCGGCGCCGCCGGGCGTCCCCGGCGCCTCGGAGGCGGCGGTCAGGGCGGCGAGGAGGGCCGGGCCCGCGGCCTCCTCCAGGCGCTTGACGGCGAAGTCGACCTCCCTGCGCAGCGTCTGCTGCTCGCGATGGGCCTCGGTCCGCCGTTCGGCCAGCCAGTTCTCGGCGGCGGCGTAGAGCCGTACCGTGAACAGGCGTTCCAGGACCCGGCGGCGGTCCTCCCCGTCGGCGCGCAGGAACCGGGCGAAGTCGCCCTGGGGCAGCATCGCCACCTGGAAGAACTGGTCGGCGTTCATGCCCAGCAGGTTGCCGATCAGCTCCCCGGCCTCGTCGACCCGGGTGGTCAGCCCCGTCCACTCCCCCGAGGGGAGGAGTTCCTGCAGCACGGCCTTCTCGTTCTCGCGCGTGGTGCCGGACCCCCTGAGCTTGGGGCGCTGCCAGGCGGGCGAGCGGGTGATCCGCAGCCGCCGCCCCCGGACGGTGACCTCCAGCGCGACGCTGGGCCCCCGGCCGGGCGGGGCGTGGTCGCAGCGCAGGCTCTTGGCGCTGTCGCGCTTGCCCGGCACCCTGCCGTAGAGGGCGTAGCAGAGCGCGTCCAGCACCGTGGTCTTGCCCGCGCCGGTGGGGCCCTGGATCAGGAACAGGCCGGCCTCGGTGAGGGCCTCGAAGTCGATCTCCTCCTCACCGGGGAAGGAGCCGAAGGCGCTGATCCACAGACGGTGCGGACGCATCTACGCCATCGCCTCCTTGATGCGGCAGGCCTCGACGGCCTCCTGGAGCAACCGGGTCTCGTGATCGTCGGCGGCCTCGCCGCGCACCTCGCGGACGAAGTCGAGCGCCACCTCGATCTCGGCGCGGCCGGCCAGCCGCGGCTGCGTCACGGTCTCGCGGACGCCGCCCTCCGGCTCGAAGGACAGCGCCAGGGTGTGCTCGAAGCGGGCCCTGAGCCGCTCCATGGCGCCCTTCGGCCGGACCGGGTCGGTGAGCGTCACGTGGAGCCAGTGGTCCTCGTGGCGAGCGTGCTCGGCCGAGGTGAGCAGGTCGTCGAGACGCCCCTTGAGCGTGCGGATCGGGCGGGGCACCGGCGCCTCGACGAACTCGGCGCTCACCCCGCCGCCGGGCGCCAGGTCCACCAGCCAGGAGCCCTTGACCTGCCCCTCCTCGGAGAAGGAGTAGGCGATCGGGGAGCCGGAGTAGCGGACGGTCCCGCTCATCGTCTGGCGGCCGTGCAGGTGGCCCAGCGCGACGTAGTCGACGCCGTCGAAGGCCGAGACCGGGACGTGGGCGACGCCGCCGACGCTGATGTCGCGCTCGCTGTCGCTGGCCCGCCCGCCGGTCACGAAGGCGTGGGCCAGGACGACGGACCGGCCGCCCCGGCGCGCCAGGTCGGCGCGGACCAGCGACATGGCGTGTCCGAGGGCCGCGGTGTGGGTGCGCTCGGGCAGCTCCCACGGCCCGCGGACCAGCTCCGGCTCCAGGTACGGGATGCCGTAGAACGCCACGTCGTCGATCACCACGGGCTCACCGGCCCGGCCGGGGTCGGTGCGCAGATGGACCCCGGCGGCGTCCATCAGGTCCGCGCCGAACCCGAGGCGGCGCGCCGAGTCGTGGTTGCCGCTGATCAGCACCGTGCGGACGCCCTCGGCGGCCAGCCGCCGCAGCGCCACGTCGCACAGCCGCACCGCGTCGACCGAGGGCAGCGCGCGGTCGTAGACGTCACCGGAGACCACGACCACGTCGACCTTCTCGGCCCGGACCGTCTCGACCAGGTGGTCGACGAAGACCTCCTGGGCGGCCAGGAGGCTCTCGCGGTGGAACGAACGGCCCAGGTGCCAGTCCGAGGTGTGCAGCAGGCGCATGTCACCTGAAGCTAACAGGCCACGGAGGCAAATGTGGCTACTTGCGTCACATGGGAAACGCCCCATACCCCGCGGGCACGAGGCTGGGTACCCTGGATGATCAGGGGGGCCGTACCGGTCGCGCACCGGGGGCGGGGTCCTCCCGCGAGGCGGGTGACGATCGGGAAGCGGGTCGGCATGCGGGTTGGCCGGGGCGCGGTGAGCGCCGCCGCAGGCATAGCCATGATCATTCTCGCGCTGGTGGGTTACATCCTGCCACCGCGGTTCGACCCCGCGCCGCTGAGCGCCGGGCCGGTCTTCCGTGCGCTGCCCGCCCAGCCCCCGGCCGAGCTCCGGCCGGTGGCCGCGACCGCCCCGATCACCACGCGGGACATCACCGTCCAGGCCGGGGACGTGACCCTGGAGGCCACCGTACGGGCTCCGCTGACGCCAGGCCGGCACCCGGCCATGGTGTTCGTCCAGGGGGCCGGCGCCGGGCTGCGCGGGGAGTTCGCCACCCAGGCCGAATGGCTGGCCAGGGCCGGCGTCGTCACCCTGGCCTACGACAAGCGCACGGTCGGCTACGACTTCCGCGACCGCGACTTCGGCCTGCTCGCCGACGACGCGCTGCGCATGCTGACCCTGCTGCGCGAGCGCCCCGACGTCGACCCGGCCAGGACGGGCCTGTGGGGGGTGAGCGAGGGCAGCTGGGTGGTCCCGATCGCGGCGGCCAGAAGCGCCGACGTCGCCTTCGCCGTGCTGGTGTCGGCGCCCAACGTCTCCCCGCTGCGGCAGGTCACCTGGGCGATGGGCGAGCAGCTCGACCGGCTGCACGCGCCCGGCGGGGTGCGCGACCTCATCATCAGGGCGATGAGCGCCGTCCACATGAACTTCCTGCGCTACGACGGGACGCCCGTGCTGCGCCGGATCCGCCAGCCGGTCCTCGCCCTGTACGGCACGCGCGACCCGTCGATTCCGTTCGTGGAGAGCAGCCGGGCGCTCACCGAGGCGCTCACCGCGGGCGGCAACTCCGACTACACGATCCGCTACCTGGACGGCGCCGACCACGGGATGCGGGTCCACGGCGGCCCGTTCGTCCGCGACTACCTGCCGACCCTGGCCAACTGGGTCACCGGCCTGCCCGGCACCGCGCGGCCCGCCGTGCGCGTCGCCGGGGCCACCCCCGTCCAGCGGTTCGAGGCCAGCGACCCGCCCAGCGCCCCCTGGTACGCCGGGGGCGCGGTCCTGACGCTCGCGCTCTTCCTGACCCTCGCCGGATACGTCGCCGGGCCGGTGGCGGAGATGGTGGTGCGGCTGCGCGGGCGGCGGCCGCACGCCGAGACCTGCGCCCTGGTGTGGCCGCCGATCCGCCGCCGCCTGCGCCGGATGGCGTGGACCGGCGCGGGGCTGCTGGCCGCGGTGGCGGCGTTCCTCACGCTGCTGGTGCTGTTCTCGGTCAACCAGGCGGGGGCGTGGCCGGCGGTGCTCTCCGGCTGGCTCGTCATCCGGATCCTCGCGGTACTCATGCTGGTGCAGGAGATCACCGCCGTCGCGGCGGTCGCCTCCGGGATCGGGCAGGGCTGGCGGCCGAACCGCGCGCAGCGCGTGGCGACGGCGGGGGTGCTGGGCGGCACCGGCGTGCTGCTGGTGGCCGGCGCCTACTACAGCCTGTACGCCTTTCCCTGGTAGATCCGGTGAGGCCGCCCGGGGCGGCGCGCCGTACGGCCTGGTGGGCCTTGTGAAAGAGACAGGCCCGCGGGAGCGGCCGGCCGTACGGCCCGGTCAGACGTAGCAGGTGAGCCAGCGGTCCATCTCCGTGAAGACGCGCCCGCGGACCGGCTCGGCCGACAGCGCGAGGTCGTGCACGCCGCCCGCCACCCGCACGCACGTCACGTGGTGCCCGATCCTGGTCGCCCAGTGGGCGATCTGCTCGGGGTCGAGCACGACGTCGGCGGCCTGGGCCTCCGGTGCGAAGTCACGCAGCCGCAGCCCCTTGGCGGCGCAGAGCACCAGGACCGGGACGTCCACCCGCAGACCGGCGTGCAGGCGCCGCTGGGCCCGGCGGATCGCGGCCAGCCAGGCCGCGTGCACCGGGAAGCCTCCGATCGGCTTCCACTCCAGGTCGAAGTCCCACTCGCCGTGGTGGTCGCGGTGCAGGCTGGTGCCGTAGGCGGTGGCGGTGCCGAGGGGCAGTACGGCGCGCCGCGGCATCCTCGCCATCGGCCCCCTCATCAGGTCGGCCGCGATCCGCAGCGGGGCGGGGACGTTGAGGTCGAGGAAGGGGCTGTTCAGCATCAGTCCCTGGACGAGGCCGCGGCCGCGGACCCGGTCGGCCCACAGCGCGGTCACCAGGCCGCCGGTGGAGTGGGCGTTGAGGACGACCGTGCCGTGGCCGTCCCGCTCGCGGACGATCCGGACCGCCTCGTCGATCTCCGGGAAGTACTCGGTGACGCTGCGCACGAACCCGCGGGTCTGGTGCGGCAGCAGCGAGCGGCCGTACTTGCGAAGGTCGAGGGCGTAGAAGTCGAACCCTCCGGCGGCGAAGTGCTCGGCCAGGTGGCTCTGGAAGAAGTAGTCGGTGAACCCGTGGACGTACAGCACGGCGCCGCGCGCGGGCTCCGCGGTGCGCCGGCGCACCAGCGTGGCGACGACCTTCCCCTCGTCGTCGTCGGCCATGGGCAGGACGGTGAGCTCGTAGCCGGGGCCGAGGACGTCGTGCGCCGGGGCGTCGCCCTCGCGGTCATGGTCCCCGGCGGGGGCTTCGGGGACGACGGCGCCGTGTCCGGTCTCGGGGGAGGACATGGGCGGCATCCTATTTCAGGACGGCCGGCGGGCTGACCGTCCACGGATCATGAGCGGAGAGTACCTCTCTGCTTCACCGTGACCGCCTCGCGGGCTCGTGGTGATGCTCTTCCGGCCTCTCAGAGATCATCCCTCTGCCTCATCCTCGGGTGCGGTCGGGGGTTCATCCCGAACCCTTATGCGCCGAGGCGGTCCTGCGCAGACCGTCCAGCCATCCCTGAGATGGCCGTTTCAGGCGGTGATCACCTGGATCTGAGACTCCAGCCCGGCGAAATCATCGGGGTTCCGGGTCACCAGGGGGAGCCCGTTGGCCGCGGCGACCGATGCGATCAGCAGATCGGCGAGCCGCTTGCGCGGCCGGCGGCCGAGGTCCAGCACGAGCGCGTAAATGATCCCGTAGGCGCGGGCGGCATCGGTGTCGAAGGGGATCGGGTCGAAGGTGGACTCCGCCCACTGCGGTACCGCCTGCCGTACGGCTCGCGCGTCGGCGGTCTTGGCCGCGTGTGGCCCGGCTGCGAGTTCGGCCATCGAGATGCAACTGATCGCCGGGCGAAGGTCGCCCGGCCGACAGCCGAGAGTGCCGGCGATGCGCTGCTCATCGAGCCGTTCGAGATCGATGACGGCGGAGGTGTCGAGCAGGAGGTTGTGCGGGTCGCTCACCGAGCATCCCCGAACAGGGCGTCCTGGTCGATCGCAGCATCGACGTCGCTGCGGAACTCGGTGTAGTCGATGCGTGGCAGGCGGGCGGCTGTGCGCCTGAGCTCGCTCCACGGTACGAAGGTCCGGCGGCCGGTGACCAACCGGAGCGCATGGGCACGGACCTCGACCAGTTGGTCGGGGGTCAACTGCTCAACGAGGTGGTGTACGTCATCGTAGTCATGGGCGGCGGTCATGCCTTCGAGTGTACGCACGGCCCTGCCCGAGCGGCTGAGAATGCATGAGCACAGGACTCGTCGTCCGGGCACGACGGATCCGGATCATACGTAGTTCCGGGATTCACCTGGTATGGCAGGACCGCTCACGCTGACGACCGGGCCGATGAAGCGCCGGAACCGGGCCGGGCCGGGCGGGCCCCGGCCGCCCGTCAGGCCGCGTACGACTCCTTCGCCAGGCGGCGGACGCGGGTCTCGTCGACGTTGTGGCCGAGGCCCGGCTGGGTGAGCGGCACCGCCACCACCCCGCCGGACGCTCCGACCGGAGGCGTCACGATCTGGGCGCTGCGCGGCGGCTCGGCGACGTCGCACGGCAGGCCGCAGCCCGGCAGGCTGGCCGCGGCGACCGTGGCCGCCCGCGCGAGCCCGCCGCCCTGCCCGCCGGCGCAGGAGATCTCCCAGCCCGCGGCGACGGCGTGGTCGTGTGCCCGGCGCACCTCGCGCAGCGACCCCATGGCCGCGGGACGCAGCAGCAGTGCCCGCCCGGCCCCCGCGGCGATCGCCTCGCACAGCCCGGCCACCGAGGACGTCTCCAGCAGGACCGGCGCGGCGACCCGCTCCTGAAGGTCGGCGTGGTCGGCGAAGCCGGCGGGCCCGGCGAAGGGTCGCTCGATGGCGGAGAGCGCGTAGCCGTCCAGCGCCTCCAGCGCGCCGACGTCGGTGTAGGCGCCGTGGGCGTCCACGCCGATGCCCAGCGCCGGGTACGTACGGCGGACGGCGCGCAGCGGCTCGATGTCCCAGCCGGGGTGGACGTCCAGGGTGACGTGGGTGTATCCCGCGCAGACGTGGCGGTTCACCCGGGCGACCAGACTGTCCAGGTCGCGCTCGGCGGCGATCCGGACGGTGGCGGTCAGGTAGGTGCGGTTGCCGCCCAGCGCGTGGGACAGCGGCACGCCGCGCATCCGGGCCCACAGGTCCCAGCAGGCCATGTCGGAGGCGGATCCCCCGGGGACCGCGCCCAGCTCGTCGGGGTGCTCCCAGTCGACGCCGATCAGCGCCCGGCTGAGCCCCTCCTCCATCGCCGCCCACGTCTTGGCGTCGGGATCGACGACCTCGCCCCATCCGGTCATGCCCCCGTAGTCGGTGAGCCGGACCATGAGGCTCTCGGGCCGCCTGCCGTACGGCAGGACCACCCGGAACACCTCTAGCTCACGTACGCGCGGCATGAAGCCCCCTTGATCTCCCCGAAGCGCCGAAACACGAATCCCGCCCGGAGGCGGGACTTGCGTCTCAACACGGAGGGAAGCGGCGTTCTTCCCATGCTCCAACGGTAGTCAGGTTCTGACCCTGCCCGCGACGAGTGCCCCGGCCGCCGCCAGCAGGGCGACGAGGACGAAGGAGAGAACGTAGGTCAGGGTCGCGGCGCCGAGGACGGCCTGCACCGCGCCGGCGACCGCGATCGACACGACGGTGTAGACCGACTCAGCCACGCCCATCGACGCGCTGTTCTCCCCCGCCTCCCCCGGCCTCGACAGCTCCAGGACCAGCACCGACAGCGTCGGGTAGACGATCCCGATGCCGAGGCCCGCGATGATCTCCGCGAGGAACGCGACGGCGATCGGGACCGCCGTGAAGACGGCGACGGCCATCAGCGCGAGGCCCACGGTGATGAGCACCATGCCCGACCGCAGGACGAGCACCCGGTCCATCCGCCTGCGCCCCACCACCCACGAGCCGAACGACCAGCTCAGCGCGCCGCCGGTCAGGGTGAGACCGGCCATGGTGAGGGTCAGGCCGCGCTGCTGGTTGAGCATCAGCGGCAGGAACGCCTCGCCGCCCATGACCGCGCCCGCCGCGATCCCGCGCAGCCCGACCACCGCGGGCAGGCCGCGGGCGGCGCGCAGCGCGCCGACGGGCAGCAGCCGGGGCAGCGACCCGGCCAGCAGCGCCAGGCCGGCGAGGAGCAGGAGCAGGCCCGCGCCGCGGGCCGCGCCGCCGTACTGCATGAGCGCCGCGCCGGTCGCCGCCAGCATCGCCCAGCCCAGCCGCCGCCCGATCGGGGCCAGCTCCCCCCGCGGCGGCCGCTCCGACATCGGCGTGGTGGTCAGGCCACGCAGGAGCAGCAGCGCGGCCGGGAGGACGAGCACGGCCACGCCGCCGAAGATCCAGCGCCAGCCGGTGTTCTCCACCACGAATCCGGCGACCGCCGGGCCGACCATGGACGGCACCACCCAGGCGGTGGCGAAGACGGAGAACACCCGGGGGTGGAGTGTCGCCGGGTAGGCCCGGGAGACCAGCACGTACATCGAGACCTGGAAGACGCCGCCGCCGAACCCCTGGACGAACCGGCCGGCGAGGAACACGTCCATCGTCGGCGCGGCCCCCGCCACCACCAGGCCCGCGATGAAGGTCGCCACGCCGGTCCACAGCGGCGCGACCGGCCCGGAGACGTCGCTCCACCGCCCGCCCAGCACCGTGGCGACCACGCCGGCGGCCAGCGCCCCGCTGAACGCCAGCGCGTACAGTCCCTGCCCGTGCAGCTCGTCCGCCACGACCGGCATGGCGGTCGCCACCGCCAGGTACTCGAACGCGACAAGGGTGATGATCGCCACCAGGCCCACGGTGAGGGCTCGGTGGCGTACGGCGAAGATCCCCTCCGCCGGCGCGGTGGTCGTGGTAGTCGTCACGAATGGGAGCGTACGGCGGGCGCCCGCGCACCGCGTCGGCCGTACGGCGGGCCCTTGGTCCTAGGACCGGGCGTACGGCGCGCGGCCCCTCGGTCCCGGGTTCTGGGCCGGGCCCCGCGGATCCCCCTGCGCGACGGGCGCCGCCTCCGGCGTGGAGCGGTCGCCGGACCGCCCGCGGAGCGTCCTCATCGCGCGCCGGAACCGGAGGTGGTCGCGGAGCGTGGGCGTGTACCACTGCTCGCTGCCGAGATCGGACCGCCGGTACGGCCGCGCCCGCCCGCTCGTCACCTGGCGTACGGCCTCCGCCATGGCGTCGAGGGCGGCCAGGTACTGCTTCACGGGGAGCGTGCGGTACGTGTCCTCGAAGGGATCGACGGAGACGGTCTCCTGGAAGAGGATCCCGCCGGTGTCGACGCCGGGGTCGACCAGGTGGACAGTCGTCCCGGCCAGGTCCGCCCGGCCCTCGCACACCGCCCAGAAGCCGCCGTGCACCCCCCGGTACCTCGGCGTGATGCCGGTGTGGATGTTGACGAAGGCCGGGGCGAGGCCGAGCACCCGTCCGGCGATGATGCCCGTGCCGGACACCACGACCGCCGAGGGCCGCTCCCCGAGGAGGAGGTCCGTCACCTCCGGCCCGTTGACGGAGGCGACGTCCAGCACCCTGAGCCGCCCGTCGGGCGGGCGCACGTCGTGACCGGCGAGCAGCCGATCGACGGCGGCGCGCGACCTCGGCGCTATCACCAGGCGGTCGTAGAGGACGAACGCCAGCTGCGCCGCCACCCGGAGCGGGCCGAGTCTGCGCAGCCGGTGGCGGAGGAACCTCCCGCGGTGCTTCTTCTCGAAGACCACCGCGGCCACGTCGAACCTGGCCGCCAGGTGGTTTATCAGCAGGTACGACGTCCTGCTGCGGGAGGCCAGGACGACCACGGGCCTCACGCCGGGCTCCGCCGCCCCGTGGGGTCGCCGGCCGGTCCCGGGGCGTGGCCGGTCCGTCCGGAGGCATCGCCGGTCCGCCCGGAGGTGCGGCCGGTCAGTCCGGTGGCGTGGCCGGTCCCTCCCGGGGCGTGGCCGGTCCGTCCCGCGGTGTGATCGGGCCGTCCCGTGGTTCGGCCGGCCGTCTCCTGGAGGACGAGTCGGGCCGCCTCGCCCATCGTCACGACGGTCAGCTCCCCCCGCTCACGGCGCGCGGCCACGTCCCGCAGGATCCGCTCCAGCGTCTGGAACATCCGCCCGCCGCCGCCCAGGTTGAAGGGGTGGAACCACAGGTGGTAGATCTCCCCCCGCCGGCCCGCGCGGTCGAGGGCCAGCCTGGCCTGCCTGATCCGGGAGGAGGGCGGGATCATCCTCCGTACGCCGTTGTCCCCCATGAGGAACTGTGACGCCGGGATGTTGACCAGGCGGTCGCCTTCCGCGAGCCCGGACGGGGAATAGGTCGGGGAGGCCACTCCGAGGGCCCGGTCCAGGAAATGCAGGCCGCCCCGGCCGCTGCCGTACCAGGTCTTTTCAACCCCCCGGTACGCGATGATTCCGAAATCAGGGAGAATTTCGGTGTACGCCACCTGGTTGCGAGGATAAACAATGGAACGTATGTCCACCCCGAGTTCGCGGGCCGTCCGGACCGCCGTTTCCAGGTCGCTCACCCATTCCTCACGGGTCACCGACGGGTTCCCGGTGTGAAGGTGACTGAAGGTGTGGGTGCCGATCTCGTGCGGGGCGCGTGCGCCGAGGATCCAGTCCAGGATGTACGGCGCGTGGTACCAGCTCTCGGGGGTCCGCCGCCTTTCCCCGCCCGGTTCCAGCAGAAGGCGCCCGACGACCGCCCACGTCGCGGGAATCAGATATTCGTCCAGCAGGTCGATCAGGCGGCGGACGGTCCGGGGCTCCTCGTCGAACAACCGCGAATAACGCGACAGGCCGGAGGGGTCGACGCCCCACGCGAATTCCGTGTCAATGGACACGACACATGATCCCGGCATGACGGCGACGCTATCAGACGGTGGATTCACATAGTTCGCCCGGAAAGTCAAACGCACCGTTGGAATGGGCCAAAAATCCACCGGGGCCACCGGCCGGCGTCCGGCGTCCGGCGGGGACAGGGCCTCCGTTCCCGTCCCCGCCGGTGTCAGGTGACCGCACGGCCTGGTGGCCGGGCGGCCGAGTGGCCGGGCGACCGGGCGACCGAGTGGCCGAGTGGCCGGATGGCCGGATGGCCGGATGGCCGGATGGCCGCTGGCGCGGTGGCCGGATGGCCGCACGGACCGGTGGTCAGGTGGCCGTGCGGCCCAGCTCCCGCTCGGCCCACCCGCCGATGTCGCGCCGCTCGATCGCGGCGGCCATCAGGCCGGGGAAGGCGTCGGGGGTGCAGGCGAACGCGGGGACGCCCAGCGCCGCCAGCGCGGCGGCGTTGTCCCGGTCGTAGAAGGGCGCGCCCTCGTCCGACAGCGCGAGCAGCACGATCACCTGGACCCCGGCCGCCGTCATCTGCGCGACCCGGCGCAGCATCTCCTCTCGGACGCCGCCCTCGTACAGGTCGCTGATCAGGATGAAGATGGAGTCGGTGGGCCGGGTGATGAGGCCCTGGCCGTAGGCGATGGCGCGGTTGATGTCGGTGCCGCCGCCGAGCTGGGTGCCGAACAGCAGCTCCACCGGGTCGTGAAGCCGGTCGGTGAGGTCGACGACCGCGGTGTCGAAGACCACCAGCGACGTCCGCAGCGAGCGCATCGAGGCGAGGACCGCGCCGAAGACGCTGGAGTAGACGACGGAGGCCGCCATCGACCCGCTCTGGTCGATGCACAGTACGACCTCGCGTTGGACGGCGCGCTGCCGCCTGCCGTACCCGACGAGCCTGGAGGGCACCACGGTGCCGCGGTCGGGCAGGTAGTTCTTGAGGTTCGCCCGGATCGTACGGTCCCAGTCGATGTCGGCGGCCCGTTTGGGCCGGTGGGTCCGCGCCGAGCGGTCCAGCGCCCCGGTGACGGCCGCCCTGGTCTTCTGGGTGAGCCGCCGCTCCAGCTCCGAGACGACCTTGCGGACCACCGCCCGGGCCGACTCGCGCGCCTGTTCCGGCATCACCCGGTTCAGAGAGAGGAGGGTGCCGACCAGGTGCACGTCCGGCTCGACGGCCTCCAGCATCTCCGGCTCCAGCAGCAGCCGGGTGAGGTTCAGCCGCTCGACGGCGTCCTTCTGCATGACCTGGACGACGGTCGAGGGGAAGTAGGAGCGGATGTCGCCCAGCCAGCGCGCCACGCGGGGCGCCGAGGCGCCCAGGCCGCCGCTCCGCTCCCCCGGCCCCTCGCCGCCGTCGCGGTTGTAGAGGGCGGCCAGGGCGCCGTCCATCCGGGCGTCGGCGCCGGACAGCGCGCACCCGGTGCCGTCGGCGTCCCCGCCGAGCACGAGCCGCCAGCGGCGCAGCCTCTCGTCGTCCACCGGATCCACGCCCGTCTCCTGTGCGGTCATGCGCTCTCCGCCCTTCCCAGCAGCGCCAGCACGGTCCGCACCGCGCCGGCCGCGCGTGCCTCGTCGATCTCGTCGGCCGTGGCGGCGATCTCCCGCGTGCCGAGCGTCCGGACACGGGAGCCGATCGAGCGCCGCTCCGGCGCGGCGAACGCGCCGAACGTCCTGCGCAGCAGCGGCAGCACGTCCACGAACACCTCCGGGGCCAGACCGGTCAGCCACCCGTCGACCAGCCCGAGCAGCCGGGCGTCGTGGACGAGCAGCAGGCCGCCGCCGGACAGGAAACCCTCGATCCAGGCCGCCACGCGGGCCGGGGGGTGCCCCGCCGACATGGACAGCGCCATCCGCCGGCCGGCCTCCACGTCGTCGAGGTCGCCGGCGTCCAGCAGGATCCTGGTGAGCCGGCCCTCGATCAGTCCGTGCAGGCCGGAACGGCCGGACAGGCCGCGCAGCGCGGCCGTCCACCGTCCGCGCGGCGCCTCGTCACCGGAGACGCCACCGGAAGGACCGGAAGGGGACGCCGGGGCGGCGGGGCCGCCGTCGAGGAGGGCCACGGCCGCGTGCACCTCGTCGAGGTGACGCAGCAGGTCGCGGGCGGCGTCGTCGTCCAGGCCGGTGACCGCCGTACCCAGCCCGACGCAGATCCGGGTGAGCAGGGCGTCGACGATCGCGGTCAGGCCCTCGGCGGGCGTGCCGCGCACGTCGCCGTAGCGCCGGGCGCGCACCATCGCCGGGAGCGCGGCCATCAGGTGCGTGACGTCGCCGTCGAGCGCCGCCCGCGCCGCCAGCGTGTCGAGGACGTACGGCAGCGCGTCCGGCAGGTCGGCCAGCAGGCAACGCTCGACGAGCCCGGTGAGGTCGGCCAGCGACACCCGGGCGGAGCCCCGGCCACCGGAGCCGCCGGGACCACCGGAGCCACCGGGACCGCCGGAGGGCGCGCCGGGAACGACCGGACCCGCCGGGCCCACCTGACCCGGGGCACCGGCCGCGGACGGGCTCAAGGGCGGTCCGCCGTCCGCCAGGTCGCGGACCCGGGCGGAGGCCGCGGCCGGGACGGTGGTGCCCCAGGCGCCCGCCTCGATCAGGTCGATGTCGAACTCCGGCCGCCAGGCGAGCGTCCACGACTCGCGGAAGGTGCCCTTGCCGCGGCTGCGCGCCGGGACGCCCCAGTCGACGCCGAGCAGCCGCAGCCGGTGCAGCAGCCTGCTGCGGTCGAGGTCGAGGGGTCTGCGCAGGTCGAGATCCACCTCGCGGTCGAGGGCCTCGGGCTTGAGCCGGAGCCGGCGCTGCTCCTCGCGCAGGTGACGCTGGAGCGGCACCATCGGCGTCGAGTCGGGGACGTGGCCGAGCCGCTCCCCCACGACCATGCGCCGCTGGATCAGCTCCACCGGCAGGTCGTCGCCCTCGCACAGCACGGCCCGCGCCGCCTCGGTGACCTCCGCGAGCCCGGCCAGGGGCCGGCCGCGCAGCACGGCCAGGCTTCCGGCCAGCCGTACCGCCTCGATGACGTGCGCCGAGGAGACCGGCAGGCCCTCGTCCCTCAGCACGCCGGCGGCGGCGGTCAGCCACCGCTCCACCGGCCGGTCGGCGGAGGCGAACAGGTGGTGGTACCAGCCCGGCGACGTCACCCCGGCGCCGTAGCCGCTCCAGGCGGCCAGCCTGCCGTACGTCCACGGCACCCAGGTGATCTCGGCCTTGACCTTGGGCAGGCCCCGCAGCAGCGCGTCGTCGGCCCTGGCCGGGGGCAGCCCGGCGCCCCAGGCGCCGCCCCTGCCCGGGACGCCGGTCAGGGCGGGGACGTGCCAGGCGCCGCAGACGACGGCGATCCGCTCGAACCCCTCCTTGACGGCCCTGCGGATCGTGCGCCTCATGTACGCCTCGCGCCGGGCCTCGCGGGCCTCGGGGACGTGTCCGTCGCGGACCGCCGCCATCGCCTCGGCGATCACCTCGAACGGCGTGTCGCCCCGGTGCTCGACCGCGTCCTCCCACCAGCGTTCCGGGTCGTCGTATCCGGCGGCGCGGGCGAGGACCGCGATCGGGTCGATCTGTACGGTCGGCGCCCCGGACTCCGCCGCGTCGTGGTCGCGTTCCCGCGACCGGTCGCCGGGCGTGCCCGCACCGGGGCCGTCACCGGGCACGTCCCCGGGCCGGACCTCACCGGGGCCGTCACCCGGCGCGTCCGATCCGGGTCCCGGCGGCCCGGGCGCGTCCGATCCGGGCGTGCCCGCGCCGGGGCCGTCACCGGCGGGGCCGCCGTCCGGCGAGTCGTCCCGGTCGAGGGCGAGTCCGTGGGCCGCTGGCAGGTCGCAGAAGCGGACCGGGACGCCCGTCCGCACGGCGTGCCGTATCGCCTGCCACTCGGGGGAGAACTCCGCGAACGGCCAGAACGCCGCCCTGGACGGCTCTCCGGGCACGTGGGCCAGCAGCGCGACCGGGGGTTCGAGGTCCGGGTCGGCGGCCAGCCCCGCCAGCGCGTCGGCCTCGGGTGGCCCTTCGATGAGCACGATGTCCGGCTTGAGACGTTCGAGCTCGGCTCTCAGGGACCGCGCCGACCCCGGCCCGTGATGCCGGATCCCCAGCACCGAGACGCTCATCGGCCGCTCCCGGCCACCGGGGGCGTCGTCTCAGCCCGCATCGCGGCAGGCCCGGTAGAAGTCGCGCCAGTCCTCGCGCTCGCGGACGACGGTCTCGAGGTATTCGCGCCAGACGACGCTGTCGGAGACCGGGTCCTGGACGACGGCGCCGACGATCCCGGCGGCGACGTCGGAGGGACGCAGCACCCCGTCGCCGAAGTGCGCGGCCAGGGCGATGCCACCGGTGAGGACGGAGATCGCCTCGGCGGTGCTGAGCGTGCCGCTGGGCGACTTGACCTTGGTACGGCCGTCCTCGGTGACGCCGGCGCGCAGTTCGCGGAAGACCGTGACGACGCGGCGGATCTCGGCGAGGCCGGTCAGGGTCTCGGGCAGCTCCAGGGAGCGGCCGAGCTGCCCGACGCGGCGCGAGACGATGTCCACCTCCTCCTCGGCGGTGGCCGGGACGGGCAGCACGACGGTGTTGAACCTGCGGCGCAGCGCGCTGGACAGCTCGTTGACGCCCCGGTCGCGGTCGTTGGCCGTGGCGATGACGTTGAAACCGCGTGCCGCCTGGACCTCCTGGTTCAGCTCGGGGATCGGCAGCGTCTTCTCCGACAGCACGGTGATCAGCGCGTCCTGGACGTCGGAGGGCATGCGGGTCAGCTCCTCCACCCGGGCGATCCGCCCCTCGGCCATCGCGCGCATCACCGGGCTCGGGGTGATCGCCTCGCGCGACGGCCCCTCGGCGAGCAGCCGGGCGTAGTTCCAGCCGTAGCGGACGGCCTCCTCCGCGGTGCCGGCCGTGCCCTGCACCAGGAGCGTCGAGTCACCGCTGATCGCGGCGGCCAGGTGCTCCGACAGCCAGGTCTTGGCGGTGCCGGGGACGCCGAGCAGCAGCAGCGCGCGGTCGGTGGCGAGGGTGGCCACGGCGACCTCCACGATGCGCCGGGGACCGATGTACTTGGGCGTGATCGTCTCGCCGTCGCCCATGACGTACGTCGTCACCGCCCACGGCGACAGCCTCCAGCCCGGCGGCCGGGGCCGGTCGTCGCCCTTGGCGAGGATCTCCAGCTCGTCGGCGAACTGGTCTTCGGCGTGGGCCCGCAGAACCGTTGTCAAGAAAGCTCCTTCACCATGTCGTGGCGGAAACGCAGGAGGGCGGCGACCTCCTGGACGGGCGGTTCGGGCGAGAGCCGCTCGGCCTCGCCGTACAGGGCGGGGTCGACGCGCTCGCCGGCGAGCCTGGTCAGCTCGCCGAGGTTCCAGGGCTGCGTGCCGGAGACCTCGATGATCTTCTCCAGCACGGCGGAGGCCAGCTCGGGCCCCCAGGGCGCGGCGGCGCCTCCGAGCACCATGATCAGCTGCCCGTCGAGGTCATGCCGCCTGACGAAGCCGGCGGCGACGCGCTCCCGCTCGGCGGCGGGCAGTACGGCCAGCAGGTCGGCGAGCGGGTCGTGGTCGAACAGCTCCCGCGCCCACTCGGGGTCGCCCTGCAGGACGGCGGCCCGCACCCATCCCGCCATGACCTCGCGGCCCCAGTCGGCGATCCTCATGCGGACGAGCTCACCCGGCGGATGCCCGAGCAGCCGCGGCCACACCCCGAGCGGGGTACGCGCCACCGCCTGCTGAAGCCACCAGCTCCGCTCGCCGGTGCCGTGCGGCGGCCTGGCGCGGACGCCGTCGCGCTCCATCGCGGCGTCGCAGGCGACGGGCGGGGTGACTCTGATCCGGCCGTCCTCGGTGGTGAACCACCCTGCGACCCGCTCGGCCATCCGCGTGGCCAGCTGCGAACCGGGCAGCCGGGTGAGCAGGTCGGCGGCCAGCTGGCGGACCTCCCGGCGGCGGTCGTCGAGGGCGGCCTCCAGGAACGGCTCGTCGTCCGGTGAGAGCCGGTCGGCGAGGATCTCCAGGAACGCCGCGCGGTCGTCGGGGGTCTCCTTCGTCCATCCCCGGGTGAGCAGGCTCCTGGCCGCCGCCGGATCGGCCGCCCGCAGCGCGGCCAGGAAGGCGCGGCGGTCGCCGGGGGCGCCCAGCTCCCAGACGTCCGGCGCGCCACCGGGGCGCCGCGGTTCATCGGGGCCTCCGGGGGCGGGGCCCTGCGGATCGCCGGGGGAAGCGGGAGAGCCGGGGACGACGCCGGCTCCGGCCGGGCCGGCGGAGGCTCCGGACTGGTCGGCGGAGACTCCGGCCGAAACGGGGACGGGAACGGCGGCAGGGGCGGTGGGCTCGCGCAGCAGGAAGCTCCAGGCGGGGTTGAGACCGGCCAGCCACCGGCCCCGGCTTCCGGCGAGGACGCCGAGGTGGGGCCGGAGGGACCGGTCGCGGGCGGCCTGGTCGAGGAGCTCGGGCAGCAGGTGCGGCGGGACGCGGAGACTGTGCCCGGCCGCGACGCGCAGCCACTCGGGAAGCAGTCTCGGCTGCTCGCCGCCGAGGATCCGGGCGAGCCGGTCGGCCGCCGGCCGGGAGACCGCCGGCCGATCCTCGGGCGGGGCGGCGTCCACCGGCTCGGCGGCCGGCGGCCGGCGGCCCGCCCGCATCCGTACGGTGTGCACGGCGGCGCGTTCGAGCAGCTCCGCCTCGGGGGCCGCCGCACCGGCCAGGGGCCGGCGGTCGGTGCCGACCAAGGCGGCGGAGACCAGCTCCTCCCATTCGGGCGGGGCGTTCACCAGGACCTCCCAGGGATCGCCCCGGACCGCGAGCCGGGGTGTTCGGGACGGACATGACAGGTGGGGAGGGCGGTCACAGGACGATCACCTGTCCTTCCCCGTCCCAGGCGGTGAGGGGGCGCAGTCCCTCGGGGGTCCATTCGGCGGCCACGGTCAGCGGGTGGCCACCGGAGGCCGCGACCAGCCGCCAGGGCGTGCCGCAGGAGGGGTGCAGCGCCAGCGCGCCGCCCGGACCGGACAGCGCCCTCAGGGTGCTCCCGGCGGGGACCGCCGCCTCCAGCACCAGGGGCCAGGAGTCCGTCCAGGGGTCCGCGGCGAGGGCGCGGGCCACCTCGTCCAGCGCGCCGTCCACCGTGGAACCCGGCGGAGGGCCGGCGGAGAGGTGGGGGGCGGGGTCGTGGCGGGCGGCGACGAGGGCGCGCAACGGGCACGAGCCGGGGTAGAACGCCAGGTCGGCGTCCACGGTGGTGCCGGTCACGAGGGAGGCGTCGAGTGCCTGGCCGACCGGGGCGAACGACAGCACGAGCGCGGCCCGGCCGGTGGACCGGCCACGCAGCCAGACCCGGCGGGCGGTGATCCGGTCCTGCTCGGTGTCGCGCCGCCCGAGGACGTCCCACCGGTCACGGACCGTCTCACCGGCCAGGACCTCCTCCTTGGCGACGGGGAAGCCGACCCGCTCGCGGACCGTCCGCAGCAGCGCGCTCCCGAGCTCGGCCGGGGCGGCGGCGGTCGAGGTGAGGCGCCGGTGGGACACGGCCAGCAGGTGGAGCAGGGCGTACTCGCCCAGCAGGCGGGCGGGCCAGTCGTCACCGCTCAGCACCGCGCCCAGACGGGAGACGGCTCCGGCGACGGCCGGGGCCTGGGCGTCGACGAGGCGCTTGGCGAGGTCGTCCCACTGGTCGTGCCGCCGGGAGGCGACGAGGCCCTGCCTGACCTGGTCGGCGAGCCAGCGCTCCAGCTCCGCCAGGCCCGCCGCCACGCGCCGCTCGCGCTGCGCGGCCCGCCGGGCGTCGGCGGGACCGCCCGGCCCGGCCGCCAAGGCCGCGCCGCCCGCCCGGCCCGCTCCGCCCGCCGTGGCACCGCCGTCCGCCCGGCCACCGCCGTCCGCCTGACCGCCGGCCTCCGCGGCCCCGCCACCGGCCCCCGCCGCCTCGTCACCGCCCTCGGCCGCGTCGCCGTACGCCTCCGTCCCGTCGCCGTCCGCGGGGGCGGGCGGACGGATCGCCGCCCTGGCCGCGCGGTCGCGCCGCCGGTCGAGCCACTCCGCGGCCCAGTCGGCGGGTCCGGAGGCGTCCGGGACGCCGCCGGCCGACCACAGCAGGAGCAGCCCGAGGGCGTGCTTGCAGGGGAACTTCCGGCTCGGGCAGCTGCAGCGGTAGGCGGGCTCGGACAGGTCCACGCACGCCAGGTAGGGCTTGGAGCCGCTGCCCCTGCACTCTCCCCACAGCGCGCCCGCCGTGGCCCCGGCGCCCGACCACTTGCCGGGCGAGGAGACCCCCTGGGCCGCCTTCTGGGACGACGCGTCGGGCGCGAGCGCCAGCACCTGGTCCCGGTTCCACCGTTCGGTCACGCCTCGAACGCTAGCCAGCCCCACCGACAAATCCCGCCCCGGGAACTCGTCCCTTCACCGGTGCGTCCCCTTCCCCCGGGGCACCCCCCTTTCTCCGCGCTCCCCCGCCCCGACCTGCGGCCCGGTTCGCCCGTCCCGTGCCGCCGCGCCGCCGGGACGGCGGCCGGGATGGCAGACTGTCCGTCGCCCGCGCCGCGAAGCGGCCGGGGCCCGTCCCGCGCCGGAGGTGCCCGATGACCGTTCCCGCCCGTCCGCCGCTCGCCGAGACGCTCGGGCTGCTGCCGCACCCGGAGGGCGGGTGGTACCGGGAGACCTGGCGGTCCTCCCTCGACGTCGCCCCTCCCGGGTACGGCGGGCCCCGGGCCACGGCCACCGGGATCTACTTCCTGCTGGAGCCGGGCGAGGAGTCGCGGCCGCACGTGGTCCGCTCCGACGAGGTGTGGCTGTGGCACCGGGGCGGCCCGCTGCTCCTCGTCCTCGGCGGCCACGAGGGGCAGCCGTCCGAAACCGTCGTCCTCGGACCAAGGGTGGAGGAGGGCCAGGTCCCCCAGGCGGTGGTCCCCGGCGGCACCTGGCAGGCGGCCCGGCCCGCCGGGGACGAGGGGGTCCTGGTGAGCTGCGTGGTCTCCCCGGGTTTCGACTTCGCCGACTTCCGGATGATCTGACCGGCGGCCTTCCGGCCGGTCTCCGCGGCTCGGCGTGCCCGCCGGGGTGTGACGGCGCGGCCGGCCGCGGGGAGAATGCCGTCAGAGGAACCCAGACGAGGAGGTCGACGGTGACCGGCGAGATCAGCTCCGTGATCGGTGGCGAGCAGGCGGCGGACGGCAGGGAATACGACTCGATCAACCCCTCCCGCGTCGACGAGGTGGTCGCGCGGGTCCGGCTGGCCGACGCGGAGACGTTCTCCTCCGCCTGCCGTACGGCGGCGGCGGCGCAGCGGGAGTGGGCGCGGGTCCCCGCGCCCGTCCGGGGGCGGGTGATCGCGTCGATCGGGCGGCTGGTGGAGGCCAACGCCGAGTACCTGGCCCGGCTGGTGACGCGCGAGATCGGCAAGCCGTACGCCGAGGCGCTGGGCGAGGTCCGGGAGATCGTCGACACCTGCGACTTCTTCCTGGGCGAGGGGCGGCGCCTGTACGGGCAGACGGTGCCCTCGGAGATGCCGGACAAGAACCTGTTCACCTTCCGGGTCCCGGTCGGGGTGGCCGCGGTGATCACGGCGGGCAACTTCCCGGTCGCGGTGCCGTCGTGGTACCTGGTGCCCGCGCTGCTGGCCGGGAACGCGGTCGTGTGGAAGCCCGCCGAGTACGCCGCGGCGTCCGCCGAGGCGATGTACCGGCTGTTCGCCGCCTCGGGACTGCCCGACGGCGTGCTGAACCTGGTGTTCGCCGACGGGGCCGCGGCGTTCGAGGGTCTTGAGGCGGCGCTGGGCGAGGGCACGGTGCACAAGGTCGGGTTCACCGGCTCCACCGAGGTGGGCCGGAGGATCGGCGAGCTGTGCGGGCGCCACCTGCAGTCGCCCTGCCTGGAGCTCGGCGGCAAGAACCCGATGGTGGTGGCGGCCGACGCCGACCTCGACCTGGCGGTGGAGGGGGCGCTGTTCTCCGGGTTCGGCACGGCCGGGCAGCGCTGCACCTCCCTCGGAACGGCCATCGTGCACGAGAGCGTCCACGACGAGTTCCTCGGCCGCCTCACGCGCGCGCTGGCCGCGGCGGAGATCGGCGACCCGGCGGGCGACGTGCTGTGCGGGCCGCTCCTGGACCACAGGTTCGCCTCCCGCTACGAGGAGTATCTCGGCTGGATCCAGCCGCACCACAAGGTCGTCTCCGGCGCGACCGGGCGGATCACCGCCGGCAACCCGCGCGGGGACTTCACCGGCGAGGGCGGCCTGTACTACCACCCGGTGATCGTGGACGGCGTGCGCCCCGACGACCGGCTGTTCCTGGAGGAGACCTTCGGCCCGATCATCGGCGTGACCTCCTTCTCGACCCTGGAGGAGGCGCTGGAACTCGCCAACCGCCCCGGGTACGGGCTCTCCTCCTCCGTCTACACCACCGACCCCGCGACGGCCTTCCGGTTCCGCGAGGGCATCGGCGCGGGCATGGTCAGCGTGAACAACTCCACCTCCGGGGCCGAGGCGCACCTGCCCTTCGGCGGGAACGGCAAGTCCGGCAACGGCAGCCGCCAGTCGGGGATGTGGGTGCTGGACCAGTTCACCCGCTGGCAGGCGATGAACTGGGACCACTCCGGCAGGCTGCAGAAGGCCCAGATGGACGTGGCGGACATCGTGCCGGATGTGAACTTCCGTCTTTGACTTTGCCGTTCCGGGGGGTTCTCCCCATCGGAAGCGCGGCATCCCCTTTGCGAGGGACACGACGGCCCGCGCCGTACTCCGGGAACGTCCGGAAAGCGGCCGGGCCGTCGCGCACCCGGCGGCCGTCAGGCGCGCCGGGAGACGTGGGGGGCCGTGAGCTGCGGCGCGGCCTCTCACGGCCCGTACGGCACGCCCCACCGACCCGTACGGCACGGCCCGCGAGCACGCCCCGGGCCGGTCGCCATTTCACCATTCGAGACATTCTTTCTTGGCATATGAGATACCTGTTACGGTCGCTCCATCCGGCATCCGGCCGACCGAAAGAGTGATCTCCCATGACAGCCGAGAACACGGTCTACACCCACGGCCATCACGAGTCCGTGCTGCGGTCCCACAGGTGGCGGACCGCCGAGAACTCCGCCGCCCCTCTCCTGCCGCACCTGAGGCCCGGGATGTCCGTGCTGGACGTCGGCTGCGGCCCCGGGACCATCACCGCGGACCTGGCCGAGCGGGTCGCGCCGGGTACGGTGACCGCGGTGGAGGTCACCGCGGAGGCGCTGGCACTGGGCCGTGCGGAGGCCGGACGGCGGGGCGCGTCCAACGTCGAGTTCGCCGTCTCCGACGTGCACGCGCTCGACTTCCCCGACGACTCCTTCGACGTCGTCCACGCCCACCAGGTCCTGCAGCACGTCGGCGACCCGGTCCGGGCCCTGCGGGAGATGCGCAGGGTGTGCCGTCCGGGCGGGATCGTGGCGGTGCGCGACAGCGACTACGCCGCGTTCGCCTGGTTCCCCCGGCTACCCGAGCTGGACGAGTGGATGGACCTCTACCAGAGGGTGGCCAGGGCGTGCGGCGGCGAGCCCGACGCGGGACGGCGGCTGCTGTCGTGGGCGCGCGCGGCCGGTTTCACCGACATCACCCCCTCCTCCTCGACCTGGTGCTTCGCCACGCCCGAGGATCGGGCCTGGTGGGGCGGGATGTGGGCCGAACGGATCCTGCGCTCGGACATGGCCCGTCACACCCTCTCCTCGGGGGCCGCCACCGAGGAGGACCTGCGCCGCCTGTCCGAGGGCTGGCTGAGGTGGGCGGGCGACGAGGACGGCTGGCTGTCGCTGCTCCACGGCGAGCTGGTCTGCCGCGCCTGAGCGCCGGCGCGCCCCGCGCCGGGACGCCCGCCAGGAACGCCGGCCGGAGACGCGGCGGCCGGGTCCGCTCCCGCGCCGCAGTACCGCGCCGCCTCGCCGATGATCCGGTAGACGCAGCCGGAGTACTCCAGGAAGCGGAGCACGGCCTCCCGGTTGCGGGCCGTCTGCGGGCCGATCCGCCCGGCGGGCGGGTAGAAACCGGGGGCGCCGCGGGCCGGGTACATCTCGACGGTGTAGCTGAAGATCTTGAAGACGCCCCACATCCAGTCGCCGAGCGAGCCGTCCATGATGTAGCGGTCCCCGGCCTGGCGGGGGGTGTAGCCGTTGACGGCGGCCATGCTCCGGCCGAGCGCGGCGTACGCCTCCCGGTCGTCCCGGGTCAGGCCCGGGGCGGTGTCGGCGCGGGTGTGCCCGTACGGCCACATGACCAGCTCGCCGTAGGAGTGCCAGTCGATGTGCGCCCTGATCTGCTGGACGCCGTCCGCCACGCGGCCGCCCACCCAGTCGGCGACCGCCCTGACCTCGGGGGCCGACCCGTTCGCCGGGCCCCGGTAGGTCTGGGCGGCGGGCGAGCCGGAGGAACCCCCGCAGCAGCCCCAGAGGTAGGGCCAGTTGCGGTTCAGGTCGGTGCCCACGGCGGAGGAGCCCGGGGTGGGCTGGCGGTTCTTGCGCCAGCCGCGGCGGGAGCCGCCCGCGAGGTCGTACTCGCCGCCGTCGGGGTTGAGGTCCGGCATGATCCAGATCTCGTGCCCGTCGACCAGCCCGGTGATCCGCCGGTCCCGGCCGTAGCCCTCGGTGAGCAGGCGGAGGAGGTAGAGCGCCATCTCGACGGTGAGATGCTCCCGGGCGTGCTGGTGGTGGGTGAACAGGACCTCCGGCTCGTCCTCGTCCACGGCGACGTTATCGCTGATCTTGACGACGACCAGGTCGCGGCCCTCGTAGGAGGTGCCGTAGACGGAGCTGCGGGCGATGCCGGGGTGCGCGGCGACGATCCGGGCGACCTCAGCCGCCGTCTCGGCGTAGGAGTGGTAGCCGGAGAGGGCCGTCCGGGAGCCGTGCGACGTGTGCGGGGCCGGGACACGGAGAGCCGGGGCGCGAGGAACCGGGGCGCGGGAGGCCGGGACGTGAGGAACCGGCACGTGGGAGGCCGAGACGGGAGAGACCGGAGCGCGGGAGGCCGGGACGTGAGGAACCGGCACGTGGGAGGCCGAGGCGGGAGGAACCGGGGCGCGGGGAGCCGGCACGGGGAGGACGCTTCCGCCCAGGCATGTGAAGACCAGGAGCGCGCACGCCACGATCGGCCGGTGTCTCATCGGTCTCCCCCCGGACAACCGATCCAAGCGGTCGCCGCGCGGTCGCGCCGGGAGACGGGCGGGGCCGTCGACAGGCGATGACCCCGATTTCGGCTCCGGCGTACCCGGTCCGGGGCCCGGGGAAGGGCGGCTCCGGACCATCGGACCCCGGCGTACCGGCTCGGGGGGAGCCGGGAACGGTCCCGGGCCGCGGGCGCGGGTGGCGACCGGGGGTCCGGCGCGCGAGACGGTCACGGAACGTGACCGCCGGTCGCCCGCCGCCGGTCACCGGTCACCGGTCACCGGTCACCGCTCACCGCTCACCGGTCAGAAGTCGACCTCGAACCAGAGGGTCCGGGGGTCGCCCTGGCAGCCGTCCTCGATGCCCCACCGGCCGGCGAGCAGGTCGACCAGGAACATCCCGCGGCCGCTCTCGGCGTCGGGGTCGTTGCGGACGTGGGGCGCCGAGGCTCCCGAGCCCGCGTCGGAGACCTCGACGAGGACGACCCCCGCCCCGACCTGCATGGTCATCGTGACCGCACCGCCGCCGCCCGACCCGGAGTGCACGACCGAGTTGGTGACCACCTCACTGACGAGGAGGACGACGTCCTCGTACGCGGGATGGCACTCCCCCAGGAGCTCCCGGACCCGGTGCCGGGCCACCGACACCGACTCCGGGACGCCCCGCAGGGTGAGCGTTAATCGAGGTTGAACCGTCTGCTGCCGCGTTGTCATGATCGGCCTCGCTCCCCGGACCCGCGCATTCCCATGCGCGTCGCGCTCTGAGATGGCACACTCACTCACGGTGAACTGTTCTACCAGGGACTTCAATAGCTCATATTGAAATTCCACAGTTTTCTTGTCCAAGGACGGAGATACGTGCATGGCTACCCGGCGCAGCCCGACAGCTCGGCATCGCCGTCTCATGGCCGAGTTAGCGCGGTTGAGGGAGGACAGCGGGCTGTCACGGGCGGAGGTGGCGGAGCGGATCGGCTCCACCGACACCACCGTATGGAGATATGAGACGGGTCTCACCCGTCCCAAACCCTCCGACGTGGCAGCCCTCACCGATGTGTACGGCGTGACGGGCGCGGCACGGGAGACCCTGGTGCAGATGGCCAGGGAGGCCCGGCAGCGTGGCTGGTGGCATCGCCACCGGCAGGCTCTCAAGCCTGGCTTCGACTCCTACATCGGACTGGAGGCGGAGGCGTCGGTGGTGCGCTCCTACGAGCCACTGGTCGTCCCCGGCCTGATGCAGACCGAGGCCTACGCGCGTGCCGTCATCGAGGTGACCACAGTGACCCATGCCCCTCCTGAAGTCGACGAGAAGGTCACCGTACGCATCTCACGCCAGCAGTTGCTGCACGGCCCCGGCGAGCCGATCCAGCTCGTCTCCGTGCTCGACGAAGCGGTGCTCCGCCGCCAGGTCGGCGGGCCGAAGGTGATGCGTGAGCAGCTGGAGCACCTCGTCGATCTCGGCAAGCTGCCCAACGTGGAGATCCGGGTCATCCCGTTCTCCGCGGGGGCGCACGCCGCGATGGACGGCCCGTTCTGCCTGCTGGGCTTTCCCGAGCCCGGCGATCTCGACCTGGTCTATCTGGAGCAGGCGGCGAGCGGGCTCGTCCTGGAGGATCCGGACGAGGTGCGCCGGTACACGCTCATGTTCGGGAGCCTCACCGCGATGGCTCTCAGGACGGACGCCTCGGCCGCATTCATCGCGGAGCTGGCGAAGAAATGTTCCAACCAGCGATAGGAAGAAAGAGTGCAGAGGTCCACCATGGATCTGTCCAGCGTCGCGTGGCGCAAGAGCAGCCGCAGTACCGGAGGGAACTGCGTCGAAGTGGCGATCGTGCCCGGCGACCCGGTAGTGGCGGCCCACAAGGCCCAGGAGGACGAGCTCTACCTCGTCCGTGACTCCAAGGATCCGGACGGCCCGGCCCTGGCGTTCACCCAGGGTGAATGGGACGCCTTCCTCGGCGGGGTCAAGGACGGCGAGTTCGGCTGACAGATCTCCCCCCGGGGGGACCGGTCCGCCGGTCCCCCCGGTCCGGTCGGAGGTTCCCTCCTCCGGCACCATGAACAGGGCCGGGAGCCCCCTCGGGGGCTCCCGGCCCTTCCATTCCCACCGCCGGCGAACGGAAGGGACAATCGTTATGTAACGCCTATCACCCATTTAAACGACATAGTGATAAATGTTGGGATTGAAAGTCGGCAACGACTTTTCCCGGAGCGGAAAATGACCAACGATGGACGGGGTGAGACGCCATCCATCGTGCTCGTCCCCGGCCGGCCGGCCGGCGACGGACCGGAGTGCGGCATGAACCAGTGTCCGGACGACAGCACCTGTGACCGCCAGGCGCGCGGGTTGGAGATCATGAGACGGGTCCACGGCGGCGACGACGCCGGTGACGGCTCCGCGACGGCCGGGGCGGGACGGGGCGGAGGCTCCGGCGAGAGTCCCGGCGACTTCTTCGGCATGACCGTGGAGCGCCTGTTCGGCGAGGTGTGGTCCCGGGAGGGGCTGAGCATGCGCGACCGCAGGCTCCTCCTGCTCGGCCTCCTCGTCGGCCAGGGCATGGACGACCTGGTGGAGGTCCAGCTCGACGCGGCGCTGCGGACCGGCGAGCTGACCCCGGACGAACTCCGCGAGATCGTCATCTTCCTCACTCACTACGCCGGATGGCCTCGCGGCTCCCGGCTCAACACCCAGGTCGAGGAGCTGATCGCCCGCGTCATGCGGCCATAGCCGGCTTCGGGCGCGCTCTGAGCACGCGCCCTGCCGATCACCTACGTCATGCACCCGTGGCGGACGGCCCGGCCGGCCTCCCTCCGGCCCGGCGGCCCGCCGTACGGCCGGCGACCGGGGCGCGTCGCGCCGGGGGGCGGGGTGGGTCGGGAGCCGTTCAGAGGTGCTCGACGTTGGACCCCCGGCAGCGGCGGCGCGTGTCGAAGACGAACGGGCTCACCCGCTGGACCAGCTCGTAGTCGAAGCGGTCATGATCCGTGAGGACGACCACCGCGTCCGCCTCCGACAGCTCCCGTTCGCCCGCCACGACGAGCTCGATCCCCGGCGGAGCGAGGTAGGCGTCCACATGGGGATCCGCCACCCGCACGTCCGCGCCCAGCTTGGCCAGGGCCCTGGCCACCTCGATCGCGGGCGACTCGCGGCAGTCCCCGGCGTTCGCCTTGTAGGCTAGGCCCAGCAGGAGCACCCGGCTGCCCCGCAGCGGCAGGCCCCGCCGGTTCAGCGCGAGGATGAGCCGGTGGACGACATGACCGGGCATGTGGTCGTTGATGTCGTTGGCCAGCTCCACGAAGCGGAAGCTGTGCCCCAGACTGCGCTTGACCTTCCACGACAGGTAGGACGGATCGATCGGCAGGCAGTGCCCGCCGACGCCGGGACCGGGAGTGAAGCGCATGTAGCCGAACGGCTTGGTGGAGGCGGCGTCGATGGCCTCCCAGACGTCGATGCCGAGCTGCTGCGCGAAGATCGACAGCTCGTTCACCAGGGCGATGTTGACGTGCCTGAAGGTGTTCTCCAGGAGCTTGCACAGCTCCGCCACCTGCGTCGAGGAGACGGGGACGACGTCGCGCACGATCCGCTGGTAGAACGCGCGGATCCGCTCCAGGGAGGCCGCGTCGATCCCGGACACGACCTTCGGCGTGTTCTCCAGGCACCAGCGGGCGTTGCCCGGGTCGATCCGCTCGGGGCTGTAGCCCAGGAAGAAGTCGCCGGGCGCGTGCAGGCCCGAGCCGGTCTCCAGCAGCGGCCGGAGGTACTCCTCGGTGGTCCCGGGATAGGTGGTGGACTCCAGGACCACCGTGACGCCGGGTCGCAGCAGCGGGGCCAGGGACTCGCCCGCCGAACCGATGTGGCGCAGGTCGGGGGCGCCGTCGCTGAGCGGCGTCGGCACGGTGATCACGCAGACGTCGAACTCCCCGGCGTCGGCGTAGTCGGAGCCGGCCCGGTAGCGGCCCGAGCGATGCGCCTCGGCCAGAACCTCGTCGGCGATGTCCTCGACGTAGGAGTCGGCGGCGTTGAGCCGCTTGACCCTTCGCTCGTCCACGTCGATCCCGACGACCTCGAACCCCGCCTCGACCGCCCGCATCGCCAGTGGCAGGCCGACGTATCCCTGGCCGACGACGGCCAGCTTCTCCCCCATGTCAGGACCCCCGTCACTGTGAGATGAGGTACGAATCCCGACTGTAAGGGTCCGGACTTCCCGTATGACCGATCACCGGCGAAACAGGCGTGTCGGGCTCATGGCGACACTGCGTGTCGCGGCTCGGGGGCTCTTACCCGATGTCTTCCCTCGTCTCTCCGCCGCTTCGCGGCTGCGTTCCTCAGTCCAGACACCGGCGCCCCCTCGCGGGTCCAGACACCGGCGCCCCCTCGCGGGTCCAGACACCGGCGTCCCCGAGCGGGTCCGGGCACCGGCGTCCCCGAGCGGCGCGGCTTACGGCTTCACCCGGTTTCACCTGGTAAAACGTCCTCGTGTCAGCCGATAACCATGTGATTATGGATGCTCCGCTCGCTTCCGGATGGAGCGATCCAGCGGAGTCCTCAGTCGCGACACGCCGCCGCGTCACCCTTGTCGCGGCGGTGGCACTGTTCGCGCTCACCGTCGCCCGGAACCCCGCACGGGACTTTCAGGGGGACGCCATACGGTACTGGCGGGGCGCCCAGACCGGTTGGGCATTCCTTTTCGGCGACGCTCCGGCCACCGGGGGCGCGAGCACGTCGGCTCTCACCACCGACACCCCGGTCATCCAGCACGCCGCCCTGGGGCTGCGCGGGGTTCTGGCCTTCGTCGTCTACGCGCCCGCGGCGTTGGCCGACCGGCTCGCCGCCGGTTCGGGAGCGGCGGCGGTGCTCGTGGAGAACGCGCTCATCATCGCGGTGCTCGGCGCCGTGGTGCTCCCGGCGATCGCCCGGACCCTGGGAGTCCGGGGCCCCGCCACGATCTGCTGGTGCGCGGCGGGCGTCTGGCTCCTCGTGGCTCCGTTCGCACCGTATCCGCTGATGGACGTCCCTGCCGCCGCCGTGTTCCTCTGCGCGGTACTGCTGGCGTCGGCGGGGTCGCGCCGGTGTCTCGTCGCGGCGGGGCTCTGCGCGGGGATCGCGCTCAACCTGCGGCCGGCGTACCTCGTGCCATTGGCCGCGGTCGTGGTGGTGATAGCGGCCGTCCGCCGCCTTCGTGGCCTCTGGCTGCTCCCGGGAGTGGCCGTCGCGCTCGTCCCGCAGTTCGCCGTCAACGCCGTCGGTGGTTTCGGATGGTTCCCGGTCCCGCCTCTGTCGGGGTCACTGGCGAATTTCCAGGCGGGGTTGTCGTCGTACATCGTCAGGTACGACACTCTTCTCGCCGGCCCGCCCCAGCAGTTCTACTGCGATCCCCACATGGCGCACGCCTTCCTCGGACGCGCTGTCACGTCGGTGGCGGACCTCCCGTTCACGATGCTCACGAACCTTCCCTGGTCGGCCGTGTTCCTGCTGGAGAAGTTCTCCGCCGCGCTGGCCTGGTCGCCGCACGTGCCGTACTCCGTACCGCCGGCGGACGAGAGTTACAGCCTGCTCCTGCCTGTCGCGGCGATCACCGTCTGCGGGACGTCGGCCCTGATCGCCGCCGCTCTACGGCGGGGCTCGGCCGGCAGGCGGCCCGAAGCGGCACTCGTGGCCGCGGCGATGCTGGGGGCGTGCGTCACGCTGCTGGCGTCCGCCGCCGAGACGCGGTTCGCGCTGCCCGTGGTACTTCTCGGCATCGTAGGGAGTGCCCTCGCCCTGGCGTCCATCCGGCGGAGCCGTACGGTCCGCCCGGTGTGGGCGGTGGCGGTCGCGGCCGGCACCCTGGTGGTCGTCGTGTCCGCCACGGCGGGACTCTCCCATCCGCTGCCTCCGTTGCCGGTGGGTGCGCTGGAGATTCACGACTGTGCGGCTCCGGGCTAGGCGGCCGAAAACTATGGGTTCGGCAATTCGGGCCCCATTCTTCATCAAAGGTGATGGACGGAACGCGGCGGTCAATTCACCTTCCACATAAATTAAAGCGGACAGACGGCCGCTGCGGCCATTCGCTTTTCGCGGGAAGGCTCGAAGAACGGTGAAAGCACTTGTTCTAGCGGGAGGAAAGGGCACGAGACTCCGCCCTCTAACCCATACCTCCGCAAAGCAGCTGGTCCCCATCGCCAACAAGCCGGTGCTGCAGTACGGCCTCGAAGCGATCAGGGACGCGGGCATCACCAGCGTGGGGATCGTCGTCGGCGACACCGCTCACGAGGTCATGGAGGCGGTCGGCGACGGTTCACGGCTCGGCCTGGAGGTCACCTACATCCCACAGGAGGCCCCGCTGGGGCTGGCGCACTGCGTGCTGATCGCACGGGAGTTCCTCGGCGACGACCCGTTCGTGATGTACCTGGGTGACAACTTCCTGGTCGGCGGCATCACCGGCCTGGTGGACTCCTTCCTCGCGGCCGACTACGACGCCCAGATCCTGTTGACCCGGGTGGCCGAGCCGCAGTACTACGGGGTCGCCGAGCTCGGTCCGGACGGTGAGATCGTCGACCTGGAGGAGAAGCCCGAGCATCCCCGCAGCGACCTGGCGATCGTGGGGGTCTACACGTTCTCGCCCGCGATCCACGAGGCGGTCCGGGCGATCGCGCCGTCCGCGCGCGGCGAACTGGAGATCACCGACGCGATCGGATGGCTCATTCGCAGCGGCCGCCGGGTCCACTCCCACTTCGTCAGCGGCTACTGGAAGGACACCGGGCGGTTGCAGGACATGCTGGAGTGCAACCGCATCGTCCTGGAGACGATCGAGCCGGGCATCGCGGGGACGGTGGACGGCCTGTCGGAGATCACGGGACGCGTCATCGTGGAGCCGGGCGCCACGGTGGAGGGGTCGGTGATCCGGGGGCCCGCCGTCATCGGCGCCGACACCAAGATCATTGACTCCTATGTCGGCCCCTACACCTCGATCGGCGAGGGGTGCGTGCTGGAGGACACCGAGGTGGAGTACAGCATCGTGCTGGGCGGCTCCGCCATCAGGGGCATCTCGCGGCTCACCTGCTCGCTGATCGGCCGTTACGTCGAGGTCACCCGCGCGACGAGGGCGCCCAACATGCACCAGCTCATGGTGGGCGACCACAGCAAGGTGCAGGTGCCGGCATGAGGATCCTGGTCACCGGCGCCGCCGGGTTCATCGGTTCCTGCTACGTGCGTTCGCTGCTCACCGGCGCCCACCCCGGCTGCGAGGACGTCCACGTGACGGTGCTCGACAAGCTCACCTATGCCGGAAACCCGGAGAACCTGTGGCCGGTCGCCGGGAATCCCCGCCACACCTTCGTGCGCGGCGACGTCACCGACGGCGAGCTGCTGGCCGGCCTGGTGCCGGGTCACGACGTCGTCGTGAACTTCGCCGCCGAGACGCACGTGGACCGGTCGATCACCGGGGCCGGCGCGTTCGTCACCACCAACGTGCTGGGCACGCAGCGGCTGCTGCAGGCGGCGCTGGAGGCGGGGGTGCGGACGTTCGTCCACGTCTCGACCGACGAGGTCTACGGATCCGTCGCCGAGGGGTCGTGGGACGAGGACGCGCCGCTGGAGCCGAACTCCCCCTACGCGGCGTCCAAGGCCGGGGCCGACCTGCTGTGCCGCGCCTACCACCGGACCTACGGGCTGGACGTGCGGGTGACCCGCTGTTCCAACAACTACGGCCCCTACCAGTACCCCGAGAAGGTCATCCCGCTGTTCGTCACCAACCTGATCGACGGGCTGCCCGTCCCGCTGTACGGCGACGGCCGCAACGTCCGCGAGTGGCTGCACGTCGACGACCACTGCCGGGCCGTGCAGCTCGTCGTGGACAAGGGAGCGGCCGGCGAGGTCTACAACGTCGGCGGCGGGGTCGAGCTGACCAACCTCGAACTGACAGAGCGACTGCTGGCGACGTTCGGCGCGGGCTGGGAGATGGTCGAGCGGGTCGCCGACCGCCCCGGGCACGACCTGCGCTACTCGGTGGACAGCGGAAAGATCCGGGCGATCGGCTACGAGCCCCGGGTGGACTTCGACGAGGGGCTGGAGGGGGTCGTGCGCTGGTACCGGGACAACGAGGCGTGGTGGCGCCCCCTGAAGGAACGCGCCGCCCGCCGTACGGCGCGGCCCGAGGAGACCGGGGGCGGGCGATGAGCGACCGCGTCCCGGTCAACGATCTCGGTCGCTCCGGCTCCCTCGTGGAGGCGAGGACGCGCGCCGCGGTGAATCGCGTGCTGGAGAGCGGCCGGTACATCCTCGGTGCGGAGGTCGATGCCTTCGAACGGGACTTCGCCGCCTACTGCGGCACCGCCCACTGCGTGGGCGTCGCGAACGGCACCGACGCGATCGAGCTGGCGCTGCGCGCCCTGGGCGTGGGCTCCGGGAGCCGGGTCGCCACCGTCGCGAACGCCGGCTCCTACACCACGACGGCGCTTGCGGCCCTCGGCGCGCACGCGGTGTTCGTCGACGTCGACCCCGGCACGATGCTGATGGACCCGGACCACCTCAAACGGGTCGCGGGCGGCGGCGACCTCGACGCGGTGGTGGTGACCCACCTGTACGGGCTGCTGCACGACATGGGGACGGTGCTGGACATCGCGGCGGGCGCGGGCGTCCCGGTGCTGGAGGACTGCGCGCAGGCGCACGGCGCCCGCCGGGACGGCCGTACGGCCGGCTCCTTCGGCGCCGCGGCGGCCTTCAGCTTCTACCCGACGAAGAACCTCGGGGCGCTCGGCGACGCGGGCGCCGTGGTCACCGGCGGCGCCGAGGTCGCCGAGCGGGTCCGGCTGCTGCGGCAGTACGGCTGGCAGGAAAGATACCGGGCGGGCGTTCCCGGGGGCCGCAACAGCCGCCTCGACGAGATGCAGGCCGCGGTCCTGCGTGCCAGGCTGCCGTTCCTCGACGGCTGGAACGACAGGCGCCGTGAGATCGCGGCGCGTTACTCCCGCGAGATCCGCCATCCGCGTCTGCGGTGCCCCGCGGTGTGCGGCGAGGAGTTCGTCGCACACCTCTACGTCGTCGCGTGTGAGGACCGGGAGGCGCTGCGGGCTCATCTGGCCGCGGCGTCGATCGGCGCCGACGTGCACTATCCGGTCCCGGAGCACCTGCAGCCCGTCCGGGAGGGACTCGGCGGGCGGCCCGCGCTGCCGGTGACGGAGGAGCTGGCGGGGGCGGTCCTGACGCTGCCGTGCCATCCCGGGCTGTCCGACGAGGAGGTCACCAGGGTGATCTCCCGAGTGAACTCCTGGTGACGCCGTGTTCTCCGTGATCATCCCCGTCTACCGGAACGCGGAGTTCGTACCGCGGCTGGTCGCCGAGTTCACCGTGATCGCCGCGACGGTCGCGGAGCGCTTCGGCATGGCGACGGAGTTCGTCTTCGTCGTCGACGGCAGTCCCGACGACAGCTTCGAGCTGCTGGAGAAGGCCCTGCCGGAGGCGCCGTTCCGTTCGCGGCTGCTGCTGCACGCGCGCAACTTCGGGTCGTTCGCGGCCATCCGGACGGGGCTGCGCGCCGCGTCGGGTGAGTACTTCGCCGTCATCGCCGCCGACCTGCAGGAGCCTCCGGGGCTCCTGCTGCGGTTCCTCGACGAGCTGGCCGGCGGCGGCGCCGACATCGCGGTCGGGGTGCGTGAGTCGCGTGACGACCCCGGGGCCTCCCGTCTGGCGGCGAACGTCTTCTGGGGGTTCTACCGGCGCTTCGTGGTACGCGACATCCCGTCCGGCGGCGTCGACGTCTTCGGCTGCAACCGGCGTATCCGCGAGGAGCTGCTGCGGCTGGAGGAGGCCAACAGCTCGCTGGTGGGGCTGGTGTACTGGCTGGGTTTCCGCCGGGTCGAGGTGCCCTACCGGCGCCGGGCCCGCGAGCTCGGCAGGAGCGGCTGGACGTTCCGCAAGAAGGTCGACTACCTCACCGACAGCGTCTTCGCCTTCACCGACCTGCCGATCCGGATCCTCACCGCCTGCGGAGCGTTCGGTTTCGCCGTGGCCGCGTGCCTGGCGGCGTTCGTCGTCGCCATGCGCCTGACCGGCCACATCCAGGCGGCCGGCTACACCGCGACGATCCTGGTCATCGTGTTCTTCGGCGCGCTGAACACCCTGGGGCTCGGCTTCATCGGCTCCTATGCCTGGCGCAGTTACGAGAACACCAAGAGACGCCCGCTCGCCCTGGTCCGTACGGCTCGCGTCTTCGAGGGCGCGCCCGGACCCGTTTCCCTCGTCCACGAGATCGGCGGACTGCCATGAGATCCGTTTTCGTCCATCCCCGGGCCATCTGTGAGAGCTCCGAGATAGGACCGGGCACCAGCGTGTGGGCCTTCGCGCACGTGCTGCCGGGCGCCCGGATCGGAGCCGACTGCAACCTCTGCGACGGGGTGTTCGTCGAGAACGACGTCGTCCTCGGCGACCGGGTGACCGTCAAGTGCGGCGTCCAGCTCTGGGACGGGATCACCGTCGAGGACGACGTCTTCGTCGGCCCGAACGCGACGTTCACCAACGACCCGTTCCCGCGCAGCAAGGTCCGCCCCGAGCGGTTCGCGCGCACCGTGGTCCGCTCGGGGGCGTCCATCGGCGCGAACGCCACGATCCTGCCGGGGGTGGAGATCGGTACCGGTGCGATGGTGGGGGCGGGTGCGGTGGTGACGCGCTCCGTGCCGCCGAACGCGATCGTGACCGGCAACCCCGCCCGCATCAAGGGCTACGTCACCGACACCGGCCGCGCCGGAGTTCCGGAACCCGGCTCCGGCCCTCCGGAGACGGGCAGGGTGGATCTGGGAGTCGGCGGCGCCTGCCTGCACGGGATGCGCGTGACGAAGGACCTGCGCGGTGAGCTGTCGGTGGGCGAGTTCGAGCGGGAGCTGCCCTTCGTCCCCCGGCGTTACTTCGTGGTCTTCAACGTGCCGAGCCGGGAGGTGCGGGGCGAGCACGCCCACCGGCGTTGCGCGCAGTTCCTGATCTGCGTGCACGGCTCCTGCGGCGTCCTCCTCGACGACGGGCGCAACCGGCGTGAGATCACCCTGGACGGTCCCGCCCTGGGCGTCCACATGCCGCCGATGATCTGGGGCACGCAGTACCGCTACTCCCCCGACGCCGTCCTTCTCGTTTTCGCCTCGCACTACTACGACCCGGAGGACTACATCCGCTCCTACGACGAGTTCAGGAAACTCGCCCGCGACCTCCCCGCACCGACGTGAGCGATCGGCTGCGGCGGTTCACCCCGTTCACCCGGTTCGTCGTGGGCGGGGCGGCCAACACCGGGGCGACCTACGGGCTCTTCGTCCTGCTGTCGCGATGGATCACGCCCCCGGCCGCCTACTCCGCCGCGTACCTCACCGGTGTCGCCATCGCCTACTTCGTCAACACGATGTTCGTGTTCCGGGTGCGTCCCCGCGCCGGGTCGGCCGCGCGCTTCCCCGTCGTGTATCTGGTGTCCTACCTGGCCGGCCTGGGCATCCTGACGCCGCTGACCCGGGCGGGGATCGACGGCAGGCTCGCCATGGCGGCGGTGCTGGCGGTGAACGTCCCGCTGACGTTCGCGATGACCCGTCTCGTCCTCGGGAAGGCCGGCGTCCCGGCTCCGGAACGGACGGCCGCGCCGCCCACTCCGTCCGCGAACCAACCTTCTCTCGGCAAATAACGCCTTTTATCAGCCCATCATCCTAGGCGACAGAATTTCGCCGTAAAATCTCACGATGGACACGAAGGCAAGAATTCAGAAATTTCCCCCAACGCAATAAGAAACGGCGCGTGTCACGGATCCTTCTCCCTGTTCACTGCGGCCATGACCACTACCGATGTGAGCGACATCCCGTTCAACCGAACGTACGTCGCGGCGAACGAGCTCGACCACCTCGGCCGGTCCCTGCTGCAGGGGTCGACCTCCGGTGACGGCCCCTGCAGCAGGCGTGCGGGCGCGCTGCTGCGGGCGGTGACGGGAGCCGCGCACGTACTGCTGACGCCCTCGTGCACGCACGCGCTGGAGATGTCGGCCCTGCTCCTGGACCTGCGGCCCGGCGACGAGGTGATCATGCCGTCGTTCACCTTCGTGTCGATGGCCAACGCCTATGCCCTGCGCGGAGCGGTCCCGGTGTTCGTCGACTGCCGGCCCGACACCCTGAACGTCGACGAGCGGCTGCTGGAGGAGGCGGTCACCGACCGGACGCGCGCCGTGGTGGTCGTCCACTACGCGGGCGTCGCGTGCGAACTGGAGATGATCGGCAAGGTCTGTGAGCGCCACGGCCTGGCCCTGGTCGAGGACAACGCCCACGGCCTGGGCGCCTCGTACCGGGGCAGGCCGCTGGGATCCTTCGGCGTCATGGCCGCCCAGAGCTTCCACGACACCAAGAACGTGCAGTGCGGCGAGGGCGGGGCGCTGCTCGTCAATGACGCCGGCCTGGTCACCCGGGCCGAGATCATCCGGGAGAAGGGCACCGACCGCAGCCGGTTCTTCCGCGGCCAGGTGGACAAGTACCGCTGGGTCGACGTCGGCTCCAGCTACCTGCTGTCCGACGTCCTCGCCGCGCAGCTGACCGCCCAGCTGGAGTCGTTCGGCGAGATCCAGGCGCGTCGCCACGCGGTGTGGAACGCCTACCACGAGGGGCTGGCGGAGTGGGCCGCCCGCAACGGTGTCTCCCGGCCCACGGTGCCGGACGGCTGCGAGCACCCGGCGCACATCTACCACCTGCTGCTGCCGGACCTGGCGAACCGGCAGGCGTTCATCGCCCACCTCGCCGGTCGGGGGGTGCGGGCGGTGTTCCACTACCAGCCGCTGCACGCCGCCCCGGCGGGCGTGCGCCACGGCCGCACCGCCCCGGGCGGGTGCCCGGTCACCGAGGACGTCGCCGACCGGCTCGTCCGGCTGCCGCTGTTCGCCGACCTGACCGAGGCCGACGTGGCGCGCGTGCTCGACGCGGCCCGCACGTACGAGGTGGGCTGATGTCGTGGCACGACCTGGTGGAGGCCGACGGCCTGCCGGTGCGGGAGTCCCCTCTGGAGTCCGCCCGGTTCGGTCTCTCGTTCGAGCGCGTCACGGTCTCCGCCGCCTCGGACGCCCCGCTCTCCGCCGTCCTCACGGCGGTACGGAGGTCAGAGGCGGACATCGTGGTGCTCCGTTACCCGGCACGGCACGTGGAGTGGTTCGCCGCCCTGACAGCGCTGGGCCGTACCGCCGTCCTCGCCGACTCCCTGGTCTACTGGCGGCTCGACGCGGGCAAGGGCCGCGGGCCGGAGCCGTCACCCGGCCTCTGGGCGGCGGGGGTGACGGACCCGGCCGTGGTGCGGGAGGCGGTCTCGGCCGTCTTCGGCTCCTACGGCAACCACTACCTGGCCAACCCCCTGCTCGACGCCGGGGCGGCCCTGGAGGGCTATCGGGACTGGGCGCTGCGGTCCGCGGCCGGTGGAGGCTGCCTGGGGCTGTACGGCGAGGCCCCGGACGGGCCGGGGTCCCGGCTGCTGGGCCTGGCCACCGTCGAGGAGGACGACACCCGGACGGAGATCCTGCTCGCCGGCACGGTCCCCGGAGCGCGTGGCCGCGGTCTGTACGCCCACCTGCTGAAGGGGGTGGAGGAGCGAGCCCTGGCCCGCGGCGCGGCCGAGGTCGTCATCTCCACCCAGGGGCACAACACCGGGGTGCAGCGGGCGTGGGCCCGCTACGGGTTCGAGCCCGTCTGCACCGCGCTCACCGTTCATCTGGTCCGGTGCCGACTCCCGCGTGCACCGGAACGCTGACCTCCACCGGGCGGCCCGGCAGGGCGGAGCCGGCGGGCGGCCCGGCCCGCTCGCTCACCACGTAGACGGGCCGGCCCATCCCGTTGCCATGGATGCGCCCGACGTACTCGCCGAGCAGCCCGACGGACATCAGCTGGGCGGAGGAGAACAGTGCGACCATCGTCGCGAGGGTGGTGAACCCGGCGACCGTGGTGTCCCCCGTCACGAACCGCCACAGCACGAGGCCGCCCAGCACCAGGCCGACGAGGCCCACCAGGAACCCCAGATAGCTCGCCGCCCGGAGCGGGGCGGTGCTGTAGCCGAGGAGCATGGTCATCGCGTGCCGGACCAGCAGGGGGACGGTGTAGTTGGACCGCCCGTCGCCGCGCTTGTCCATGTGCACCCGGACCGAGCCGACCCGGGTGGTGGACCAGGAGAGCGCCACGTCCACCGACACGTGCGGCCCGGACAGGTCCTCGAACCCGTCGCGCAGGCGGGTCCTGAAGGCGCGGAAGGCGCTGATCGACCGGGCCGCGCCGACTCCGAGCGCGCCGGCCATGGCCGCCTTGATCGACCGGGAGGCCAGGCTCCGCAGAAACCCGTGCTCCTCGCGATGCGAGACCCCGTACACCAGGTCGAGGCGGTCGCCCTCCAGGGCGGCCAGCAGGAGGGGGATCTGCTCCGGCGGATGCTGCAGGTCGTCGTCCATGGTGACGACGACGTCGTGGCGGGCCTCCCTGACCCCGGCGACCAGCGCGTTGTGCTGGCCGTAGTTCCGGGACATCCGCAGCGCGCGGACGTGGTCGTGCCCGCGGGCCAGTTCGGCGGCCGTCTCCCACGTGTCGTCCGGGCCGCCGTCGACGACGAGTATCACCTCGTACGGCACCGACATCGCCCTGAGGACCGGCACGAGCCTGGTGAGCAGTTCCGGAAGGGTCCGCGCGGAGCGGTAACACGGAATGACCACTGACACCGGCATGGATCCCCCACAATTCACCGTGGCCGATTACAATCCTCATTTATCCCGCCGACCATTACGATCCCGGAGTGACCGCCACATGGTTCGACTGGAAAGCGGGGCCGATCGGGACGGGAACCTTCCTTCCCGGCGACGATCACTTATCTCCGCACTTAGCCACCAGAGGATCACATATCTCCTGGCCGGCGCCGTAACGGCCGCCGCCTATTACGCTCTCCTCTGCCTGGCATTGGCCGTCACTGACGATAGGGTTCCGTACCTTTTCCTGGCGTTTGCCAGCCACGCAGTGACGGTGCTACTGGTCTATCCGCTGTTCAGGGCGGTGGTGTTCCGTTCCTCCGGCCAGCCGTGGCTGACCGGTCTCGCGCGGTTCTACACGGTGGGACTGGGGTTCATGGCCGCCTCGGCCGTCGGACTTCCCATTTTGGTGGAAATAGCCGGAATTCCGATCGTGGCGGCCCAGGCCATGATAATCGCCCTGAGTCCCCCACTGAGCTACGTCGTCCACCGTACGTGGACATTTTCAAAACGTAGAACCCTCTAGCGGTGGCAACGTTCCCTGAACCGTTCGACAAAGGCGAAGGACGGTGAAGAGCCGTCATTCCGGACTCCTCATAGATTCGGCGGAGCGGGGCGCCGCCGCAACCGTCGTACGGCGGTGCCCCGCCCGGCGGGAGCCGTGCTTCGGGGCGCGCGGTCCCGGCCCCGGATCGCCGCCTCCCACCACCGCTCTCGCGAGGAGGAACGCATGGAGGCCATCGAGATCCGCCGCACCGTCGAGCTGGAGGACCGCCACTGGTGGTACCGCGAACGGCGCGCCATCCTGGCGCGCGAGCTGCGCCGCATCGGCGCCCCCGGCGCCGCGCTCGACATCGGCGCGGCGGGGGGCGGCAACACCCGGGTGCTCGTCGAGCACGGCTGGGACGCACTGGTCGCCGACTTCTCCGAGACCGCGGTGGAGCTGGCCCGGCAGCGCGGGCTGCGGGCCGTCCACGCCGACGCGCGCGACCTCCCGCTGCCCGACGCGGGCTTCGACCTCGTCGTGGCCATGGACGTGCTGGAGCACATCGAGGAGGACGACGCGGCCGCCCGCGAGCTGGTGCGCGTGCTGCGCCCCGGGGGCAGGGCGCTGATCTCGGTGCCCTGCGACATGGCGCTCTGGTCGGCCCACGACGTGGCGTCCGGCCACGTCCGCCGCTACACGGGCGACGGCCTCACCGCCCTGCTCACCGAGGCGGGCCTGGCGATCGATCGCATGTGGAGCTGGAACGTCCTGCTGCGGCCGGTCGTCGCGCGCCGCAGGAGGCACACCTCCGGGTCCGACGTCGTGGAGACGTCCCCGCTGGTCAACCTGGCCCTCACCGCCGTGATCACCGCTGAGCGGTACCTCCCGGTGAAGTCGCGGCCCGGGGTCTCCCTCATCGTGCGGGCACACCGTCCTCGCTGAGGGTGCGCGCCCACCGGGCGCGCACCCCGGTCCGGGCGGTCCGGGCGGTCCGGGCGGTCAGGGCGGTCAGGCGTCGGGCAGCCGGTAGACGGCGCAGCCGCCGGAACGGAACCGCAGGTCCGCCACCTTCCCCAACCCGGCGCCGAGCCCCGGCTGCCGCTCGTCGGCGAAGAGCCAGCGCACGCCGTACCGGTCCCGCAGCTCGCGGACCGCGGCCGCCGAGGGGGACGAGAAGACCGCGTCGTTGGCCCGCAGCCGGTCGGCGTCCCAGAACGGGAGCTGGTGGACCTCGCCGGGTCGCGCCCGGTCCAGGTTCGTCGCGGTGTAGGCCCACCCCTCGACCAGTACGCGCCGCTCGGACAGCGCGGCCACCCAGAACTGCGCCTTGTCGCACAGGTCGTGATAACCCCAGCGGCAGTGCGCGTTGGAGGCGACCAGGTCGTCCGGATCGGAGTGGTCGCGCAGCCACCGGGCGGCGGCCGGCGCGCCCGGGGGAAGGCTCCGCTCCCCGGGCGCGACGAGGGTGCCCGGGGTGTCGTGTCCGATTGCGAGGACCCGGGCGTGCAGGTCGGCGGGCAGCGCGACGGCGGCGAGCGCGACGGTGATCAACGCCCAGGCGCGCAGCCGCCCGGCCGTGCGGACCAGGACGGCCGCCGCGACGACCGCCACGGCCGGCAGTGCGACATACGGCAGGTACAGCAGGCTGTCCGGCCGCCCCGGCCCCAGGGGGACCACGACGCCGCAGGCGAACGGGACCAGGTAGACGGCGGCCACCCCACCACCGGCGGCGAGGGCCGTCCACCGGCGCGGCAGACCGGCGCGCCGGTGGAGGGTGAGGAGTCCGTGGACCGACAGGACGGTCAGGTAGGGGTAGGCCGCCCAGAGGAAGAAGAGCTGGCTGCGGGTGGGATGCCCGAGCAGGAGCCCGGCGCCGATCCCGGCCGTGCCGATGCCCAGCATGAGCACCGTCTCGGGCCGGGCGAGCAGCCCCGGCCGGCTCAGCAGACCGGGGATCCCGGACCAGGCGATCACCTGGGCCAGCAGGAAGACCAGCGTGATACCCAGGAGCGAGGCCGCCGGCGGCTCGCCCGCGAGGCCCGTCAGCTCCGTCCAGGCGGTGCGCATGTGGAAGAGGGGCGCGAGGGAGACGCCCTGCCGGACCCCGCCGAACAACACGAACTGGGCGAACAGCAGGCAGACTGCGGTCATCACCAGCATGACCAGTGAGGTCCGGTGTGGACGGCGCCGCCGGACCGTCTCCACGACCGCCACCGCCGCCAGGCCTACGGCCAGCAGTGGGAGATAGACGGCCTTGGCCCCCATCACCGCGACCGTCAGGACGCCCGTCATCACCCACCGGCCCGCCCCCCGCCGGCCCCCGAGCATGTCGACGACCAGCAGCGTCAGCGGGGCGAACAGCAGCGTCCCGAACGTCTGGGTCGGGCTCTGCCAGGAGAGGTCAGGGACACCGCCCCAGGTGAAAGCCCCGTTCTTGCCGAGGTACAGACTCGGCACCGTCACGAAGAGGATTCCGGCGACCACCAGGAGGCCGCCCGTGTGGGAACCGGTCACCCGCCGCCCGATCAGGCCGAAGACGACGACGATCGCGGCCAGCATCGGCAGCATGGCCAGCCGTAGCAGCAGGACCACCGGCTCCACCCCGGTGATCCAGTTCGCCGCCGCCAGGTGGGCGTAGACGAACCAGTGGTAGAAGAGCGGCTCGCCGGCGATCCACGGCGTCGTCGGCGGCAGATGATACTTCAGCTCACCGACCAGCGCCAGGTGGAACGGCAGGTCGTAGAAGGCCGCCTTCAGGTCCGGCCAGGCGAGAGGGGTGATGCGGTAGACCATGAGTACGCTCCAGGCGACGAGGAACGCGACGGCGAGTGCGATCGACCATGACCACCACGCCGGCGCCTTCACCCGCGCGCCACTCCGCCAGTGCCGCCGCAGTCCCGGCACCGCCAGGAACACCGCGTACGTCACCGCGGGCCAGGCGAGCACGGCCAGTGGCGCCCCGGCGGCGCGGGCGGCGACGTAGACCCCCACCTCCACCGCGTACCCCAGCGCCAGCCCCAGGGCGAACTCCTCCGCCAGCGTGCGCGCACCGCCGTACAACGCCCGGACCAGCAACGTCCCCGGCAGGGCCAGCGCCAGAACCACGTACGCGCCGAAGAACGTCAGATCCCGGACGGACACGCCGTAGTACACCAGCACCGCCGCGGTCAGGAGCGCCACCGCGGCCGCCGGCGTCCAGCCGGACCCCGCCACCCGCCGCGTCCCGCCGCCCCATCCGGACTGATCCCCCGGAATGCCCGCCGCGGGCACCGGCGAATCCGACACGGCACGTCCCAGGGATGAAATCACCTTCATGCCCGCAAGCCTGGGACTCCCCGCCATCTCGCCCGCCCGCGCACCCACCGCTCCGGCGAAGTCCTTGCCAGACCTTTGACGCCCCCGAACGGACGTCAGGCCGCACGGGCGTCAGGTCGCACGAACACCTGGACGGCCCGGACGGCCACGCACCGGCGGATCTGCTTTCCGTAAAAATCTTCGCATCACGCCCGTGCCCCGGCGGGACGGATATCGCGGCTCCATATCATGCCGCCATGACCGTCCTTTCCATCGCCCGGAACGCCCTCCGGCCCTCTTATCTGCCCGTAATGGCGCACAAGGCATGGATAAGGGCGAGATACGGGCACGACCGCGAGAGAAAGGCCGCGACCGCGTGGGCGGCGCGCCACGCCGAGGACGTCGAGAGCTGGGTGAGAGGAATCGACCCGCTCCTGTGGCGGGAGGCCGAGGATTTCTCGGCCTGGCTCGCCGAGTCGGCGCGGTGGCGGCTGCGGAAACTCGCCCGCGACGGGGTCGACCTGGGCGGACCCGGCGGGATCGAGCTGCTGTACGTCCTGGCCCGGCTGCTGCGGCCCGCCGTCGCACTGGAGACGGGCGTCGCCGCCGGCTGGTCGACCTCGGCGATCCTCGGCGCGATGCGCGCCAACGGCGGCGGCCACCTCTATTCGAGCGATTTCCCGTTCTTCCGCCTCGCGAACCCCGAGCAGTACATCGGGTACGTCATTCCCGAGGAGCTGCGAACCTCCTGGACGCTCCATGTCAAAGGTGACCGGAGAAACCTGGAGAGAATACTCCTCCCGGGGGTTTCGGTGGACCTCGTCCACTACGACTCCGACAAATCAAGGGAAGGACGGGAGTTCTTCCTCGGGCGGGTCAGGAACCACCTCGGGGCGGGCCACGTCCTCGTCATGGACGACATCCAGGACAACCTCGTCTTCCGCCGCCATGTGGAGGGCCGCCCCCGCTACCGGGTCTTCGAGTACCGGGGGAAGTACATCGGGATGACCGGCCCCGGGCTCGTCGCCCTGGAGCGAGAGGCGGCCGGAACCTGACACCGGGCCGCCGGGCCCGCCGTTCGCCCGGCGGGGGTCCACCGGGCGCGGCACGGGACTCCTCCCCATGGCCCCCATAAGTCGGGAAGGAAACGATCAAAGGCATGCGTCCGGGTCCCCGCTGATGTGATCGCGCCAGCAGGCTTGCGCGCATGGACACCGCATCATCCGCCGGCCGTCCGGCGCCGGAACAGCTCTCCGCGCCGGGCGCGTCCGGCGTGGGCGGTCGACGCCTCCGGCCCTCCGCGGCGTGGCGGTGGCTGCCGACGGCCCTCGTCACCGCCCTGGTCACCGGGACGCTCCTCTTCTATGGGGTCTCCGTCCGCGACCTGGCCGCGTTCGGCTGCTACGTCGCGCTGTGCCTGGCGCTTCCCGGAACACTGCTGGTCCGGGCGTTGTACGGCGGTGCGCGCACGCTGGCGGAGGAACTCGCCCTGGGACTGGCGCTGGGGTACGCGGTGGAGGCGGGGGTCTACGTCGCCGCCCGCGCCGCCGGGGCGCCACTGGCCGTGCTCGCCTGGCCCGCGGTGACGTACGCGGTGTTCCTGGCGGTGCCGGGACTGCGGCGGCACTGGCGGGGACGTGCCCGCCGGCCGGTGACGCCCGTCTGGTGGCCGGCGGCCCTCTCGCTGGTCATGACCTACCTGGTCGTGCTGAGCGCCGCCCGGTTCTTCCGGGGAAACGCCCTCGGCTGGCCCACGCTCGCGGCCTCCGACCTCGACATCCCCTTCCACCTCGCGCTGATCGGCGAGCTGAGGCACCACATGCCGCCGACCGTGCCCGCGGTCGCCGGGGAGCCGCTGCTCTACCACTGGTTCGTCTACGCCCACTTCGCGGCGGCGAGCTGGGTGACGGGCGTCGAGCCGCTCGTCCTGCTGCTCCGCCTGTCGATGCTGCCCATGCTGGCCGCGCTGGTCGTCCTGCTGGCGATGACGGCCCGGCGCCTCACCGGCTCGCCGGGCGGGGCGCTGCTGGCGGTCGGCGGGACGTTCCTCGCCACCGCGCCGAATCTCTACGCGGGCCCGAGCCTCGGCACGTTCACCTGGCGGAGCGTCCACGGCTGGACGAGCCCCACCCAGACCTTCGGCGCCCTGCTCTTCGCCCCGGTGGTGCTCCTGCTGCTGGACCTGGTGGCGGGCCGGCGGGGAGCCGGGCGGTGGCTCCTGCTGGGGGTGTTCCTGGTGGCGATGACGGGCGCCAAGGCCACCTACCTGCCGCCGCTCGCCGCGGGTTTGGCGGTCGTGGCCGCCGTCGAGGCGGTCCGGCGGCGCCGGCCGCCCTGGTCCGCCCTGGCCGCGCTCGGGATGACCGGCGCGTGCGTCCTCTACGGGCAGGCGGTGCTGTTCGGCGGGGCGCGGCAGGCGATGGTGGTCGATCCGCTGTCCCTGCTGCGCCCGGCCTGGGCCGGGCTGACCGGCCACGACCTCGGCGACGCCCCCGCGCCGGGCTCCCTGGCGACGCTCGCGGCGGTGTACCTGCTGTGTCTGCTCATCACCTGGGCCGGCGTCCTGGGGCTGCTCGTCCGGCCCGGCCTGCTGCTGCGGCCCGGCGTGCTGCTCATGCTCGGCATGGGGGCGGCGTGCCTCGGCGTCGTGCTCCTGTTCGGCCATCCCGGCCAGGGTCAGCTCTACTTCTTCAGCGCCGCCTGCCCGTATCTGACGACGGTCGCCGCCTACGGGCTCGTGACGGCCGTACGGCGGGGCCGTATGCCGCCCGCCGCGGTCGGGGCGGCGGCGGTCGCCGGGATGGTCGCGGCCTGCGCGGTCCGCGTCGCCTGCGGCACCCGGGTCCCGCTGCCGCCGGGCAGGCCGGAGAGCGACCTGTACCTGCCCTACGCCGCGCTGTTCGCCCTCGTCGTCCTCGGAGCGGCCGTCCTCGCGGTGAGACGGGCCGGGCCGCGTCCCTGGGCGGCGCTCGTCGTCGCGCTGGCGGCCGTCGGCCTGCCCGCAGCCTGGTGCCTGCGCGCCCTGTCGGCGGCGGAGGGCGTGCCGACGGGCTCCCCGCTCGAGGGGGTGCCGCCGGTCGCGGCGCGGGACGTCCCCCGGGAGGCCCTGGCAGCGGGGCGATGGCTGCGCGACCACTCCGGCCCGGACGATCTGGTGGCGACGAACACGCACTGCCGCTGGGGGTTCGAGAACCCCTGTGACAGCCGGCAGTTCTGGGCCGCGGCGCTGACCGAGCGGCGGGTGCTGGTCGAGGGGTGGACCTACACGGCGGCGAACATGAGCCGCTGGCGTCCGGGACAGGCCCCGGAGACCTTCCCGTTCTGGGACACCGCACGGATGCGGGCCAACGACGCGGCCTTCGCGGCGCCCTCGGCCAGCGCGCTCCGCGAGCTGCGGGAGCGCTACGGCGTGCGCTGGCTGCTGGCCGACGAACGCGCGGGGCGGACGAGTCCGGAACTCGGCGCGTACGCGCCGCTCCGGTTCCGCTCCGGCGACTACGCCGTGTACCGGGTGCCGGGCTGACGCCCACCGCCGGACCCGCGCTCCACGGGGGCCGGAAGAACGTCAGCCGACGACGCGGTAGACCGCGTAGTCGCCGGAACGGAACCGCAGGGACGTGAACTCACCGAGTCTCGTCTGCGGCGCGAGCCGGCTCTCGTCGGCGAAGATCCAGCGCACGCCGTAGCGCTCCCGCAGCTCGCGGATCGCAGCAGGCGAGGGCGTGTGGAAGACCGCCTCGTTCGCCCGCATCCGTCCCGCGTCCCAGAAGGGATCCTGGCTGGGCGAGCCGTTCATGTTCCAGTGATCCAGATTCACCGGTGAGTACGCCCACCCCTCGACCAGCATGTGCCGCTCGGTCAGGGCCGCGGCCCAGAACTGCCTGGCGTCGCACGGGTTCTCGTACCCCCAGCGGCAGTGCACGTTGGTGGCCACCACGTCGTCCGGATCGGAGTGGTCGCGCAGCCACCGGCCCGCGGCCATCTCCCCCGAGGGAACACCGACGGCCGTTGCCTGCCGGAGACGGCCGGGCTCGGGGCTGTAGGCGAGCGAACCGCTGGAGAGGAACGACAGGACCCGCGCGTGCCCGGCCGCGGGCAGCCCGATGGCGGTGACCATGACGAGGGTGAAGGCGAGGGCACGCGGTCCGCTCATCCCGGTGGCGAGCAGTACGGACGGCACCAGGACGATCAGGGCCAGCAGCGCGGCCCAGGGAAGGTACAGCCTCGCCCCCGGCTCGCCGGGGGCGAGGGGGACCCGTACTCCGCACGCGAAGGGCAGCAGGTACGCGGCGGTCGCTCCGGCCGCGATCGCCCCCGCCGTCGCCCGCAGCGGCATACGGACCCGGCGCAGGAGGGTGAGGAGCCCGTGGACCGCGACGAGCACCACGTAGGGATAGGCCCCGCGCAGGAAGTAGAGCTGGCTGAGGCCCGCGTGCCCGAGCAGGAGCACCGCGCCGAGCCCCGCCGCGCCGATGCCCAGCAGGAGGACCACGTCGGGGCGCAGGACGAGCCGCGGCCGGCTCAGCAGCCCCAGAACGCCGCACCACGCGACGGCCCAGCTCAGCAGGTACACCGCGGTGAAACCGAGGATCGAGGCCGTGCCGGCGGCGCCGTGGTCCGGACCGGCCAGTTCGCTCCACGTCAGGCGGACGAACGACAGGGGATAGATGACCATCCCCTGTCGTCCGAGGCCGAACAGGACGAGCTGTGCGAACAGCAGGCATCCGGCGACCGCTCCCAGCGCGGCCAGCGCGGGCCGGCACCATCGGCGCGACCGGATCCGCTCGGTCACCACCACCGCCGCCAGACCCGCCGCGACGAGAGGCAGGTAGGTCGCCTTGGCCCCCATCACCGCCACCAGGAACACTCCCGGCAGAATCCATCCGCCGACCGGCCGCCGGCCGTGCCGCAGTATCTCGACCAGCGACAGCGCCACGGGGGCGAACAGCATCGCCCCGAAGGTCTGGGTGGGACTGGACCAGGCGGTGTCCTGGAGCCCGCCCCAGGTGAACTTGGGGTTGGGCCCCAGGTAGAGACTCGGCGCCGCGACGAAGATCCCGGATACGGCGGCCACCGACGCCCCGCCCCAGGAGCGCATGAGCCGCCGTCCGATCATGGCCATCAGGATGACGAGCACGGCCAGCATGGGCAGCATGGCCAGCCGGAACAGCAGGATCACCGGCTCCACCCCGGTCAGCCGGCCGGCCGCCGCCATGTGCGCGTAGACGAACCAGTGGTAGTAGAGGGGGTCGCCGTCGAACCAGGGCGTGGAGGGCGGCATGTGGTGTCTCAGCTCACCGACGAGGGCCAGGTGGAACGGCATGTCGAGACGCGAGTCGGCGAGTCCGGGCCAGGTGATCGCCTGGGACCGGAAGAAGGCGAGGGCGCTCCAGGCGATGAGGAACGCGACGGTGAGCGCGATCGACCACGGCCACCAGACGGGTGGCCTCCGGCGGGATCCGCCCTTCCAGTGCCGGCGCAGCCGGGGGACGGCCAGGAAGACCGCGTACGTGACGGCCGGCCACAGCGCGACGGCCAGGGGCGTCCCGGCGGCGCGGGCGGCGATGTAGGCCGGCACCTCCACCGCGTAGCCCAGCGCCGTCCCCAGGGCGACCTCCTCGGCGAACGTGCGCGAACCGCGGTACAGCGCCCGGACCAGCAGCGTCCCCGGCAGCGCCAGCCCGAACACGAGGTAGACGCCGAAGGCCGCGATGTCGCGGGCCGAGACGCCGTAGTGCGCCGACACGACCGCGGCCAGGAGCGTCACCGCGACCGCGGGCGGCCATCCGGACGACGCGAGACGCCGCGTTCCGCGGCGGAGCCCGCCCGCGCCGTCCTCTCCGGGGGCGCGGCGCCGGACGTCTCCCGCCGATCCGGACGAGCCGGGTAGAGCACTGCGAAGGGCCGGAAGCACGTTCATATCGCGAGTGTGATCTCCGCCGGCGGGGGCCGTCCCGGCCGATCGCGGTGGTCGGCGGAGTCCTTGCCCGATCTTTGGACAACCCCGGCACCGCCGGGCGGAGGCCCACGTGCCCGGCGGCCGGGACGGCGCACTCCGCCGCCCCGGCCCGCCCGGTCCCGCCCCGTGCGGCCCCGCCTCACGCGCGCCCGGTTCCGGCGCCCGCCGTCTCCTCCCCGGGGATCCGTCCCGCGTCCGGGTCCAACGGCCGGGACCGGTCGTCGGCCAGGACCCGGCGCATCGACACGATCCAGAAGCCGGTCCCGGCGACGGCCGCGGCCAGTACCCCCCAGCCGTAGACGAGCGAGGTCCGGAACACCTCGGGGGCGGCCAGGTGCGCGACGGCGAGCACCGCGACGAAGCACACCCCCTCGGCCGTGAGGTAGGCGAGCCGCCAGCCCGCCCGGCCCAGGGCCAGGGGCAGGACGTTGGACCACAGCACCATGCCCTTCACGCACGCGGCGGCCAGCAGCAGCATGGCCACCCCGCCGGCGCGGGCGTACCCGTGGCCGTAGGCCAGGCCCATGACGTCGTCGATCACCGGGAGGGCGGCGGCGACGGTCACCGCCCCGGCGACCGTGAACAGCCACGTCGTCCGGGTCATGTCCCGCCGTACCGCGGCGGTGCCGGCGTCGGTGGCGATCCGGTGGGAGATGCGGGGGTACAGCATGGCGGCGATGGGGATGGCGAGGTTGGCGTAGAACCGCCCGGGGGCCGACGCGATCTTGAGGATGGTGACGAGGGACGGGCCGCCGATGAAGCCCGCGAAGCTCAGGATGCCCACGTCGGAGACGCCCGCCACCGTCGTTCCGACGGACGTCTTCAGGAGGAAGGGGATCATTCCGGCGGGCATCGGCACCCGCGGGCCGGGCGGTCCCAGCCCAGCGCGCAGCACCCGGGTCGCCAGCGCGCAGTACACCGGCGCCATCACCGCGGCGGCCACGGCCTGGCCCGCGAGGTAGAGCAGTGCTCCCCCGGCCAGCAGCCCGCCCACCGACAGCCCGAACGACAGGACCGCGCACCCCAGGCGGAGCAGGCCGAGCCCCTGGAGCCGGTCCGCCAGCGCGAAGCCGGCCGAGGCCGTGCCGTACGGGGCCATGGCCCCCCGCGTGACGACCGCCAGGGCCAGCATGAGCTGGACCTCGGCCGGGGCCAGGCCCAGCAGCCGTACGGCCGCCACCACGGCCAGGCCGGCGCCGGTCACCGCCACGCCGATCAGCACGTCCCAGCGCAGCATGCCGGCGAAGAGGGACGCTCCCCGTCCGCTCCGCTCCTGCTCCATGGGGACGAACCGCTGGGCGGCGTTCTCCAGGCAGGGGTCGAGCAGGAGGAACCAGACGCCCGCGACGGACTGGGCGAAGATGACCTGCCCGGAGACGTGGGTTCCGGTGAGCCGCACCAGGGCCATCAGGCTGAGGGCGGGCAGCAGGGCCTCCCCCACGCCGGCGCCGGACAGCGAGGTGAAGGTCCGCAGGTGCCGCCTCCCGGGCAGCCTCACGGCAGGACCGCCGCGGAGTGGGGCGACCGGTCCGCGCCGAGCATGCCGTACCACTCCTCGATGCCCTCGGCCACCAGGGGCCAGCCGACCGCCGCCACGGCCCGCACGCCCCGCTCGGCCAGGCGCGGCCGTACGGTCTCGTCGTCCAGGACGGAACGCAGCCGGTCCGCCAGCTCGCCCGCCGAGCCCGAGCGGAAGACGAGGTAGGCGCCGGGGTCGATGAGGGGGTCGGGGAGGGCCTCGGAGGAGACGACGACGGCCGTGCCGAGCGCGAGGGCCTCCAGCGGCGCGATGGGGCTCCCCTCGCCGATGGTGGGGAGCCGGTGCGAGGCGAGCACGAAGGCGTGGGCCCGGCCGACCAGCGAGTAGACGTCGTCGGCGGCGAGGTGACCGGTGAGCTCCACCCCGGGGACGGACGCCGCGAGCCGTTCGAGGCGCGCCCGCTCGGGCCCCTCCCCCACGATGACCAGGCGCGCGTCGGGCCGGGTCGCGCGCAGCTCGCGGAGCTCGCGGAGCTCGCGGAACGCCTCGATGGTCAGGGCGTGGTTCTTCACCGGCACGAGCGAGCCCACGCTGACGATCAGCCCGCGCTCGACGGGGCTCCCGCCCCGGAACGCGGCCAGCCGGTCCAGGTCGAGGCCGCTGGGGACCATGCGGATCCGCTCCGCCGGGACCCCGGCCGCCAGCAGGTCCGCCCGGGGCGCCGGGCCCGCCGTGATGAAGCCGTCGGCGTGCCGGAACGCCAGGGGCATGATCCGCCGGTGGCGCGCGGTCAGGGCTCCGTGCACGTGGAGCACGAGCGGGACCCCGAGCCGCCGCGCGGCGGCGCCCAGGCCGAGCGCCTCGCGGTGGTCGCCGTGCGCGTGGACGACGTCGATCCCCCGGGCCCGGGGAAGCGCCCGGGCGCACTCCATGGCGAAGGCGACGACGTCGGACCTCCTGGAGACGACGCGGGCGGCGGGCGTCGGCGCGAGGGGGAACTCCCGGGCTCCGGGCGGCACCTCGCCCAGCCGCCGGGCGACGAGCACCTCGTGCCGCCGCCTCAGCTGCTCGGCCACCAGCTCCTCGATGTAGCGCTCCTTGCCGCCGGGCATGGGCGGCAGCCGGTATCCGATATGGAGAACTCTCATGTGCGCCTTCCGGGAAGCGTCCGGTCTTTTCCGGCTTCTCGGGGGGTGCGATGCGGGCGCCGGCCGCCGGGGAGGAGCGCCGGGGACCGCTGCCGCCGCCCGCGCGAAAACGGGTGCGGGCCGCCCGTCACGGGCCCGCTCGGGCCCGATCCGGATCGATCGTAATGCCGCGCCCGGCCCTTTCCGGGCCTGCCGCGCCGGAGGAGGGTCCTTCAACGCGTCCGGACGACCACGGAGTGTCACCATCGGCGCGAAGGCCCCGGTTGCGATGATGACCGGGTCATTCTCTACGGGAGGCGGCGTCATGGGCGTGCACGTCTGCGAGGTCATCAAGGCGCTGGGCCACGGCGGCTCCGAGAAGCTCCTGGCCGAGCGGCTGCTCGCCACCCCGCCGACCGGCAAGCGCCACACCGTCGTGTGCACGCGGGTGCCCACCGACGAGCTCGTCCGGCGGCTGCGCGCGGCGGGTACGGAGGTCGTCGACCTGACCGCCGTCCCGCGCCCGCTGCGCCTCCTCCGGCTGGTCCGGGTCGTCCGGGACCTGCGCCCCGACGTCGTCAACAACCACTCGCCGCTGACGGCGTCGGTGCTGCGGGTCGCGTCCCGGTTCTGGAGGCCCCGCCCCGTCCTGGTCTCGACCGTGCACAACGTGCGTTACCGGCTGCCGACGCTGCTGGCGGACCGGGCGACGGGGTGGCTGGACGCCTGCACCGTGGCGGTGTCGCCGCAGGTGGCGCGGGCCGTCACCAGCTGGGGATCCCGTGACCTGCGCGTCCGCGTCCACGGGGCCGGCGTCGAGCGGCAGCGCCGCAACGCGCTGGAGGCGGAGACGATCAGGAAGGAGTGGGACGTCCCGGAGTCGGCCTTCCTCGTCGTGCACGTCGCCAACCTCTACCCGAAGAAGAGCCACGGGACGGTCGTGGAGGCCGCCGCCGAGGTGACCGGGCGCGACCCGCGGGCCGTCTTCCTGCTGGCGGGCACCGGCCCGCTGCACGAGCAGGTCGTCCGCATGGTCGCCCGGCTGGGCTCGGACGCGGTGCGTTTCCTCGGGCCGGTGGCCGACGCCGCCCGGCTGATCGCGGCGGCGGACCTCCTGGTGCTCGGCTCCTCCCACGAGGGGCTGCCGGTCGTCGTCATGGAGGCGTTCGCGGCCGGCGTCCCCGTCGTCTGCACCGCCGTGGGGGGCGTGCCGGACCTCGTCGACGACGGCCGCAACGGCCTGCTGGTCCCCCCGGGGGACCCGCACGCGCTGGCCGGGGGGATCCTCGCGGCGATGCGGCCCGAGACCCACGAGCGGCTCCGCCGGGGCGCCCGCGACAGCGGGGACGCGCTGGACATCGGCCGGGCCGCGGAGTGGTTCGACCGGCTCTACGACGAGATCTCCTCGCGGGCTCGGGCGGGGTCCCGCTCGTAGTCGGCGGAGTCCGGCCCGCGGTCACCGAGGGCAGGCGCACGGCCGGCCTCACGGTCGGCGCCGGGGTCCGGCTCACGGTCGGCGGGGTCCCGCCGCTCCGCCCGCCGGCGCTCCGCCTCCCCGGTCCACGCGAGCGCGGCCAGCAGCCCCACCATGAGCACGATGGGTATGCGCTGCCGGAATATCAGCCCGATGTTGGACATCGTCGTGGCGTAGGCGACCGTTCCGGGCACCAGGAACGCCAGGAGGAACAGGAGCATCCCCCGGTCGCTCCGCCACAGCCGGAGGGTCCCGCGGACCGCGCAGTAGAACAGGCAGTAGGCCACCAGCATCTCGATCTTCCCGAGCTGCAGCGTCACCGAGCCCGACGTCCACGGGAACGGCGAGAAGAGCGTGTAGAGGATCTTCGGCAGGAGCGCGCCCCAGGGCCCTCCCCCGTCGTCGAACGTCACCCCGGAGCGCTGGGAGGCGTTCGCCCTGCGGACGTTCTCGGCCTGGCCCCGTTCGAGGTCCTCCATGACCTCGTCGGCGGGACCCAGGTGCAGCGCGCCCGCGAGGAGGGCGGTGGCGACGACCAGCAGAACCGCCGAGACGGCCAGGAACCTCGCCGAGAGCGCACGCCGGGGGTTCGCGACGCCGACGAGCAGCGCGGGCAGGCACATGACCACCATGTAGGGGCGCACGTTCCACAGCGCCACCAGGAGGATCAGGATCATGACGACGTTGCGGAGGGCGAAGCGCCGCATGTTCGCGGCGGCGAGTGCCAGGCAGGTGATGACGAGGAAGGCGTTGAAACCGTCCTTGAACATGTCGGACGTGTGCAGGAGGAACGCGGGCATGAACGCGACCACGGCGAGAAGCCTGAGTGCCGCACGCTCGTCGGCGCCGGCCAGCCGGGCGAACTTGTACATCACCACGCAGAGCGTGCAGGCGATGAGCGCGACGAGCGCGGTGCATGCCAGGGGGGCGGGGCCTCCGCACGCGTAGATCACCAGCGCGAACAGGTTGCACGGGAGGGTCACCGCGGCGATGAGGGGGATCTCGTCCTCGGTCACGAACCGGATCCCGTTCTCCTGCCAGTACTCGACGACCTTCAGGGCCTTGGTCTCGTAGTTGTAGTTGTCCCCGCCGTAGTCGGTGAGGCCCGATCTCAGGTAGAGCAGGTGGACCGCCAGCCGGGCCAGGAAGGCGACGACCAGCACGGGCAGGACCTTCCGCGCCGTCCGCGCGTCCAGGGTGGTGTGGACGACCAGGACGAGGGCCGCCACGGCGGCGGCGATGATCACGTACTCCACGGAAAGGCCCTTCGCCGGTCCACTGGTCTGATGTCGGATGACGCCGGAGCGACACCGGAAAGGAGGGGCGCCGATTCTCCCGCGCGCCGTGGATCGGCGCGTCCCCCCGCGATTCCCGTCCCGCGTCACACGTTCTTTTCACGCCTCGTTCCCAGCGCGGGCCGCCCACCCGGTGGAACGGCCGGAATCAGACCTTTTCAGGCGGCAGAGCCGCCCCGGTCCGGACGGGATCGACGCGGTACGGCGGAAAACACGATACATGCCCGTCCTGCGGCGTCACCCGCAACGAACCCGGCGTTTCCCCACGTCAAAGGCGCGCGCCGGACACCGTCCGCCAGCCGGGGAACATTTCCGGGCGAAACACGATCCCTCAAAACCCTTATTTACGAAATATGCACTTACGGCAGGGGGCCTCATTCCGGTCATCCCGACCAGCCCGCCCGCATCATGCGAAGGTAGGGAATAGGGAAACACTTATCCGCCGCCGCTGCGGCACCGTACGACAGATAGGGCGGGAGACTACCTTTCTGAGGTGATCAGGTCATCGCCGAGGAGCCCGCATGAAGCCGGACAATCGAATCCGCGTCATGGAGATAATCGCCCGAACGAACGTCGGCGGACCCGCCACCCAGCTCATGGGGCTGCACGAGGGGCTGAACACCGGGGAGTTCGACCACCGCCTCTACGCCGGGCACGTCGGTGACGACGAGGAGGACTGCTTCCGGCTCCGCGACGCGGCCAAGACCGTGCACCGGGTCCCCGGGCTCGGGCGGTCGGTGCGGCCCGCCGACGACTGCCGCGCCCTGTGCGCGCTGGCCCGCGCGATGCGGGAGTTCCGCCCGCACGTCGTGCACACCCGGACCGCCAAGGCCGGGGCGCTCGGGCGGACCGCCGTCTCCCTGTCCGGTGTCCGCGCGGCCAGGATGCACGTCTTCCACGGCCACCTCCTCGACGGCTACTTCTCCCCCGCCAAGCGGTCGGTCTACGTCCGGGCGGAGCGGTTCCTGGCGTCCCTGTCGGACCGGCTGGTGACCGTCGGGACCCGGGTCCGCGACGACCTGCTCGACGCCGGGATCGGCCGCCCCGGGCAGTACGTCGTCGTCCCGCCCGGGGTCCGCATCGGGCCGGTCCCGGCGCGCGAGGCCGCCAGGCGCGCCCTGGGCGTCCCCGTCTACGCCCCCGTCGTCGCCTACGTCGGACGGCTCACCCGGGTGAAGCGGCCGGACCGGTTCGCCGCCGCGGCCCGCGCCGTCCTCGACCGGCTGCCCGACTGCAGGTTCCTGGTCTGCGGCGGCGGCGAGCTCCACGACCGGCTCGCGCGGGACATCGAACCGGTACGGCACGCCTTCCACCCGCTCGGCTGGCGCGGGGACGTCGAGACGGTCTACGCCGCCGCCGACGTGGTCCTGCTGACCTCCGACAACGAGGGCACGCCGCTCACCCTCATCGAGGCGGGGATGGCGGGGACGCCGGCCGTCGCCACCCGGGTGGGCAGCGTCGCCGAGGTGGTCCTGGACGGGACCACCGGTCTGCTGGCCCCTCCCGACCCCGGCGAACTGGCGGAGCGCACCCTGCGGCTGCTCCTGGACCCGGCGCTCGCCCGCCGGCTCGGCCAGGCGGCCCGTGACCGGACCCGGGCGTCGTTCGGCGTGGAGCGCCTGGTCGCGGACACCGAGGCCCTCTACCGCTCCCTGGGCGCCGCTCGCCGGGCGGGCCGTCCCCGCATCGCCGCGCCCGCCGCGGCCACGCCGCGGGAGGGGTGACGGCGATGAGGATCCTGGTCACCGGAGGGGCGGGGTTCATCGGCGCGAACCTGTGCCACGCGCTCGCGGCCCGCCCCGAGGTCGAGCGGGTCACGGTGCTCGACGACCTGAGCAGCGGGTTCCCGGCCAACCTCGACGGCACGGGGGCCGACCTCGCCGAGGGCAGCGTCCTGGACGAGGACCTCCTCGCCCGGCTCGTGCCCGGCGTCTCCACGGTCTTCCACCTCGCCGCCCGGCCGTCGGTGCCCCGCTCCCTGAGCGACCCCGCCGCCTCGCACGAGGTCAACGCCACCGGCACCCTCCGTGTCCTGGAGGCGTGCCGCCGCACCGGGGCGCACGTCGTCCTGGCGTCGTCGTCCTCGGTGTACGGCGACAGCCCCGAGCCCGTCAAGCACGAGGACCTGCCCACCCGGCCGCTGAGCCCGTACGGCGCCAGCAAGCTCGCCGCCGAGTCCTACGCCCTGGCCTACGCCGGGAGCTTCGGGCTGCCGGTGCTGCCCCTGCGCTTCTTCAACGTGTACGGCCCGCTGCAGCCCGCCGGCCACGCCTACGCCGCGGTCGTCCCGGCCTTCGTGTCGGCGGCGCTGCGCGGCCTGCCGGCGCCGATCCACGGCGACGGCCGTCAGACCCGCGACTTCACCTACGTGGGGTCGGTGACGGCCGTCCTCGCCGAGGCGGCCGTCCGCCGGGTGACGAGCGCGAAGCCGGTTAACCTCGCGTTCGGGACGAGCGTGTCGCTCCTCCGGCTGAGAGAGACCCTCTCCTCGGTCCTGGGTACGGCGGTCGCGACGTCGTTCCTCCCGCCGCGCGCCGCCGACATCCGCGACTCGCGGGCGTCCTGTCGCCTCCTGTCCGAGCTCTTCCCCGGCGTGCGTCCCGTACCGCTGGAGGAGGGGCTCCGCATGACCGTGGCCTGGTTCCGGAACACGGCGGACCACGTCCCGGCGGCCGGCGCCGCCCCCGCCGGGGCACCCGGCGCTCTCGCCGCGCCGGCCGCCTCGTCGCAAGCAGCCCTTCCACACCGCATCGGGAGCAACCCGTGAGCAGCCCTGCAGGCAGCACCCATCTCATAACCGGGGGAAGCGGTTTCGTGGGATCCCACCTGACCGACGCGCTGCTGGCGCGCGGTGACTCCGTGGTGGTCCTCGACAACCTCTCGACCGGCCGCGCGGCCAACCTGGCCCACGCCGCCGGGCATCCCCGGTTACGCGTCGTCCACGGCTCGGTCCTCGACGAGCTCATCGTCGACGAGCTGGTCCACCGGTGCGACGTGGTCGTCCACCTCGCCGCGGCGGTCGGCGTCAAGCTGATCGTCGAGCAGCCGCTGCGGTCCCTGACCACGAACATCCGCGGCTCGGAGATCGTCATCGAGGCCGCGCACCGCTACCGGCGGAAGATCCTCGTCACCAGCACCAGCGAGATCTACGGCAAGAACTCCGGCGGGCCGCTCACCGAGCGGTCCGACCGGATCCTCGGCAGCCCGGCGGTGGCCAGGTGGGCCTACAGCACCTCCAAGGCCGTCGACGAGATCCTGGCCAACGCCTACCACAAGGAGCGCGGCCTGCCGACGGTCATCGTCCGGCTGTTCAACACGGTGGGGCCGCGGCAGAGCCCGGCCTACGGCATGGTCATCCCCCGCCTCGTCCAGCAGGCGCTCGGCGGGTTCCCGCTCACCGTGTTCGGCGACGGCACCCAGACCCGCTGCTTCGCCCACGTCGCGGACGTGGTGGAGGCGCTGGTGGGGCTCCTGGACCACGACGACGCGGTCGGCGAGACCTTCAACGTGGGCTCCGACGAGGAGATCAGCATCCTGGAGCTGGCCAAGACGATCGGCGAGCTGACCGGCTCGACGGCCGGGATCGACCTGATCCCCTACGCCGAGGCGTACGAGAAGGGGTTCGAGGACATGACCCGCCGGGTCCCCGACACCGCGAAGCTGCGCGGGCTCACCGGGTGGACGCCGAGGCGGACCCTCGACGACATCCTCCGGGAGACCATCGCCGAGGCCCGCGCCGAGTTCCACGCCGAGCCGGCGGTGTCGCGGTCGTGAACGGCGCCGCCGTCGTCATCGCGGGTACGGCGGGCTGCCTGCTGAGCGCGGCGGGCACCCCGCTGCTGGGCCGCCTCGCGCTGCGCTGGGGCTTCGTCGACCGTCCGGGCGGCTACAAGACGCACGGGCGGCCCGTGCCGTACCTGGGAGGCGTGGCGATCATGTTCGCCACCGTCGCCCCGTTCGCGGTTCTGGCGGGCCTGGACGACGTCCGGGTCACCTCGATCGTTCTCGCGGCGGCGGCCGTGGCGCTGCTGGGACTGATCGACGACTTCTCGCCGCTCTCCCCGCTGGTGCGCCTGGCGGTGGAGACGGTGGCCGCCGTCGGCGTGGTGGTGGGCGGGGTCCAGGCGCCGCTGACCGGGTCGTGGCTGGACGGGCCGGTCACCGTGCTGTGGATCGTCGTCGTCACCAACTCCTTCAACCTGCTGGACAACATGGACGGCGCCCTGGGGACCATCGCCGCGATCGGCGCCGCCTTCCTCTCCGGGGCGGCGTTCGTCCACGCCCACCCCGCGCTGGGACTGCTCCTGGCGGCCCTGGCCCACGCGTGCCTGGGTTTCCTGCTGCACAACCGGCCGCCGGCGAAGGTCTTCATGGGCGACACCGGATCGCTGTTCATCGGGTTCGTCATCTCCTGCTCGGCCGCTCTGCTGGTCACCGGGCACGGCTCCGGCACGGCGGTCGCGGGCCTGCTGCTGCCCACGTTCCTCGCGACGGTGGACACCGGCACGGTGTTCCTCGCGCGGATGCTGGCGCCCGGCCGCTCACCCATGACGGCCGGCAGCGACCACGTCTCCCACCGGCTGCGCCACCTCGGCCTCGGCACCGGGACGGTCGCCGCCGTGCTCGGGGCGGTGACCGCGCTCGCCGGGTCGCTCTGCCTGGCACTGGCGCTGGGCTGGGTGGCGCCGCTGGTCGCGGCGGTCGTCGGCGTCGGGACCGCGCTCGTGCTCATCGTCCTGCTGCGGGGGGTGGACGTCTACGCGTCGTCCGAGCACCCGCACACGCCCCCGAGAACTCACGAAAGGTTGCGTTGACCCCGTGGACCTGCTCTATTTCGCCCGGCTGGCGCGCAGGAACTGGCTGTTCATCATCCTGGCGCTGGCCCTGGGGGTGTCCGGGGCGCTGTACGTGACCGCGCACACCCCGCCCAAGTACGTCACCGACATCACCCTGCTGGTGTCCGGGCAGAACAAGGACGGCAGTCTCTTCACCGCCATCCAGGCGGGGTCGCTGTCCCAGCAGCGGGTGCAGTCCTACGCCAACCTGATGTCCAGCCAGCGGGTGGTGGGCCAGGTCGCCCGCGGCGACGACGTCCAGCGCATCCAGTCGAACCTCGTCGCCTACGCCATCCCGGGCACCGTGCTGCTGCGCGCCACGCTCACCGACACCGACCCCCAGCGGGCCGCGCGCGTCGCCAACGCCCTGGGGGCGGCCTTCATCCGGCTCATCGGCGAGATCGAGCGGCCGCCTCCCGTCCGCAAGGACAAAGAGGATAAAGAGGATAAAGAGAACAAGGACCGGGAGAAGAGCGGGGACCGGGGCGACGGGAAGGACGAGCACCCCAAGGTGTCGCGCCCCAACGTGAAGGTCACCATCGTGGACCCGGCGGACGTCCCGAATGCGCCGATCAGCCCTGACCCGCCGTTCAACCTGGCGGTCGGCGTACTGTCCGCCCTGCTGATCGCGCTGGCCGCGATCGTGCTCCGCGACCGCCTGGACACCACCCTCAAGTCGAGCGAGGCGCTGCAGACGGCGGCGAGCAGATCGGTCCTCGGCGTCATCGGCTACGAGCGGAGCGCGAAACGTCAGCCGCTGATCGTCCGCCACCGCGGCCGCTCCACCCGGTCCGAGGCGTTCCGCGCGCTCCGCACCAACCTGCAGTTCATCGGCGTCGACCGGCAGCCGAGGTCCCTCGTGGTCACCAGCTGCCTCCCGAACGAGGGGAAGTCCTCGGTCTCCGTCAACCTGGCCATCACGCTCGCCCAGGCCGGCTGGCGGGTACTGCTGGTCGACGGCGACCTGCGCTGCCCGCGCGTCCCGGCCTACCTCGGGATCGAGGGGGCGGCGGGCCTCACCGACGTGCTGATCGACCAGGCCGTGCTGGCGGACGTCATCCAGGTCTGGGGGGAGGCGGGCCTGCACGTCCTGCCGGGCGGGCAGATCCCTCCGAACCCGAGCGAGCTGCTCAGCTCGCAGGGCATGCGCGACCTGCTCGCCAGGCTCGTCGCCGGCTACGACATGGTGATCTTCGACGCGCCGCCGCTGCTGCCCGTCACCGACGCCGCCGCGCTCGGCGCGATCTGCGACGGCACGCTCCTCGTCGCCCGGCACGGCAGGACCCGCAGGGAGCACGTCACCCGCGCGCTGAAGGTGCTGACGGCCGTCAACGCCCGGCTGGTCGGCTGCGTGCTGAACTTCGCGCCGCTGAAGAACAGCTACTACTACGGCTACGGCGGCGAGTACGACCGGCCGGCCGCCGAGCCCAGGGTCAGGGCCTCGGCCCGAGTGTGAGCAGCCGGAGCGGGACGGCGAGCGAGCGGGCTATCCGCCGTCCCGCGGCCCGGTAGGCCCACCGGGACCGGCCGTTGGGGTCGGGGATGTCGAGCCGGTCCACCGGCACCGTCCCGCGCAGCGCGCAGACCCGCTCCGTCAGCGCGCGGGCCCGCCGTACCGGATCCTCGTGACGGGTGACCTCGGCGGCGGGCACCGCCCGCGCCAGCGCGCCGAACTCGGCGATGGTGAAGGCGCGCGCGGCGGCCGGGAAGTGCTGGGCGGCCACGGCGGACCGGTGGGCGGCGGTGGCCGTCAGCACGAGGTCGGCCGCGGCCACCAGGTCCGCGGTGAGCAGCCGGGAGAGGAAGCCCTCGGGGTCCGCGCCGAGGCGGGCCAGCGCGCGCCGGGTCGGCTCCGGCAGCGGCCTTCCCGGCCGGGCGTGGGTGCCCGCGCTGATCACCTGGATCGCCGGGAACGGTTCCAGGGCCGAGCGGGCCAGCCGCTCGGCCATCGGGGAGCGGCAGTAGTTCCCCGTGCACACGAACAGGATGCGGAACCCCGCCCCCTCCCATGCCTCAGGCACGGTCATGCATCCCCCACCTCGCCGGACGCGGTCGCCGTCCCCGGGCCGCCGCGTCCGGGCCCCCTCATTGAAAAGATCTTCAGTGGACGTGATCGTAGGCGGCCCGGAACGGGGCCGCGGCGGCGGCGCGCCGCCTTTTGCCCTTTCCGTGCGGCGCCCCTCCCGCCGGGCACCGTACCCGGCGGGAGGCCCGCCGCGCGGCGGGCCGCACCGCGGCCGCCACGTCGTCAGGCGCAGCCCCGCCAGTCCCCGGCGACCGTGGTGCGCTGGGGCCGGACCAGCGGCTGCACCGGCACCACGGGCGGTTCGGCGGACGCCGGCTCGGCCAGGCCGAACTCCAGCATCCTCGTCTGCCGGGGGGCGAACGGCACCCGGACCGAGTAGACCGGGTGCGAGCGTTCCTCGTTCGTGGCGACCGGGACGCGCTCGCCGTCGAGCCGCACATCGGTGATCTTCGCGCCGGGCGCCGCGTACAGCGACACCCACGACAGGTTCGACCCCGGGGTGCGATCCCTCCGCGGGGCGTCGAGGCGGCTGGTGACGTACGGCGGCAGCTCCGCCCTCGGCACGTCGTTGGTGAGCCGGATCCGCACCGAGCTGGGGCGCAGGCCGTTCACACAGCTTCCCAGCCGGTAGTCGACGGAGCGCTCCAGGTAGTAGTCGAGCTTGGTGCCGGCCGAGTTGTTGACCACCAGCGCGGCGAACGGCCCCGGCCTCCGGGGCAGCACCCCGCCGGCCGGCGTCTCCGCCAGGCGGCGCTGCTCGGCGTCGTGCCGGCTCCACGCCTGGACCCGGTGTTCCTGCGCCATACGGGCCATGACCGGCAGCAGCCGCACCGGGTCGGTGAGCGCCGACGGCAGACGCCGGGCGACGGCGGCGGCGATGTCGATGAGGAACCGCTTGCGCTCCGCCACGTCGGGGTAGCGGGCGTACGCCCGCCGCTCGGTGAGGTCCACGACGTTGCCCGCGGTCACGGCCTCGCCGCCGGGCAGGGTGACGGGACCGATGAGCCCCAGCAGATAGGACAGCCCGACCGGGTCGACGGCGACGGCGCCGTCCAGGCGCCGGCCGGTCCGCCGCTCCCACAGGCCGGTCCAGGTCTCGGCGGCGTAGGGGAAGTGCGGCGACAGGTTGGAGACCGAGAGCATCTTCGTCGCGTACGGCCCGTAGAGGCGCTTGAACGCCGGTCCGTGGTGCGCGACCGGGGTGGGACTGCCGATGCCGTTCTCGGCCGAGAGCCGGTCGACCTCGATCGCGCCCCGGCCGGCGCGCAGGATCCCGTACGCGCCGACCAGCCCGCCGGTCCCGCGCGCCTCGGCGTTGGTCTGGAAGGCCAGGAAGTAGCGGCGCGGGCCGTCGGCGCCCAGCATCGGCGGCAGCAGTGCGGCGGCCGTGGCCGCGCCGCCGGTCCAGCCGCGCAGCCGGCCGATCTCCCGCAGCGCCGTACCGCGCGCCAGGTCCACCTGGCCGGAGCCGGTGTCGGCCGGGGTCGCCGCCAGGACGGCCTCGGCGCGGGCGAGCCGCGCGGCGGCGGCGTCGAGGGCGGGCGCCGCCGCGCCGAGGGCCCGGAGCAGCCGGCCCGGCTCGCCCCGGAGCACCTCGGCGGTGAGGAGCCGCGCGCCGGTCCGCTGCACCCCGGTCAGCGCCTCGGTGGCCTCCGCCACGGCGTGGGCGATCCCCCGCACGGTCGTGGCTCCCCCGCCCACCAGCGGGGCGTGTGCGACCAGCGCCCAGTCGAAGCCGTCGGTGAGCCTCCTGGCCTCGGCGGCGTGCAGCCGGGCCTCGGCCAGCGGCGCGGCCATCAGCAGGGGGTTCCCCGAGGCCGCCGCCGCCCGCAGCCGCAGCAGCGCGTCCCGCGCCGCCTCCAGGTGGTCCCGGACGCCCAGGGCCAGGTGGGCCGACCAGCCCCCGGCGGGCACGACGGCTCCCGCGAGGACCAGCAGGCCCAGCAGCGCGGCCCGGCGGCGTCTGCGGCGCCTCCCGTACCGGGTGAGGCGCCGCGCCGCCGGATACGTGTCCGAAGCCCGGGGGCCGTACCCGGCGTCGAGGGCGGGTCTACCGCGCATGAGGGGATCGGCGGCGCCGGGCGGATATCAGCACGACGGCCGACCCGGCCGCCAGCAGGCCGCCGCCGACCGAGGCGAGGAGGCCGACGGGCGCTCCGGTGTAGGGCAGCTCCTGGGCGGCCTGGCCGCGGACCTCCTTGCGCGCCGCGCACCCCGGACCGCAGCATCCGCCTCCGCCGCCGCAGCAGCCGTCGCCGTCATCACAGTCGCCGTCCCCGCCGCCGAGCCCGCGTGTGGGGTCCCAGCCCTGCCCGTGCGGGTCGTCGTCGTCCGGACGGCCTGCGTTCGCGACCGCGTTCTCGGCGCGGTTGATGATGGCGTTCACCGGGTCGAAGGGGTTCTCGTCCTCCTCCCTGGCCTGCTCTTCCTCCTCGTCCGCCTCGTCCGGCTGGGTCGCGTCCGCCAGCGCGGCGAGCAGCGCCGCCGCCTCCAGCTCGTCGAACGGGGAGACCGGCGGTATCGGCGGCGGGTAGGGCGGCTGGTACCGCAACGCCGGCCGTACCGCCGCCGGCGCCGGTGCGGCGGCCATCGCCGTCCCCGCGGCGCCCAGGACCGGCATCCCGCCCAGCACCACCGCCACAATGACGGGTATCGCGTGTTTTCTGGCCACTTTCCAACTCCCCCGTGTTGTCGGTTCAGGCCCTGATCGATGTCGGTCGGAGCACGAGCGACATGTCCCCGCAACCCGTTATATTCACCCAAAGATCACGCAGGCCGCCCGGCACACCGCGCTTACCGAACGATCGGCGGCGCTTCTCCGACCTTTGACGATCGGCGCGGCGCGGCATGCCCGGCGTTCGGCGCGCGGAGACACGACTCCCTAGACTGCGTGCATGCCCACCGCACTGATCACCGGCGCGACCGCCGGCATCGGCGCCGCGTTCGCCCGCCGCCTGGCCGCCGACGGGTTCTCACTCGTCCTGGTCGCCCGCGACGAGGAGCGCCTGAGCGCCTCCGCCGAGACACTCCACCGCCGTTACGGCGTCAAGACCGAGGTGCTGCCCGCGGACCTCGCCGCCGACGAGGGGATCGCGAAGGTCGAGAGCCGCCTGCGCGAGGGGGTGGACCTCCTCGTCAACAACGCCGGGTTCGGCCACCCCGGCTCCTTCTTCGACGTCCCGGTGGCCGACGAGGTGCGGATGCTGAAGGTGCACTGCGAGGCGGTGCTGCGGCTGACCCTGGCGGCGCTGCCGGGTATGCGTGAGCGCGACCGCGGCGCGGTGGTCAACGTGGCGTCGGTGGCGGCGTTCTTCACCCGCGGCACCTACAGCGCGTCCAAGGCGTGGGTGGTGAACTTCAGCGAGTCCGCCGCCTCCGAGCTGACCGGCACCCGCGTCCGGGTGATGGCGCTGTGCCCGGGGTTCGTGCGCACCGAGTTCCACGACCGCGCCTCGATGGACACCTCCGGCATCCCCGGTTTCCTGTGGCTGTCGGCGGACAAGGTGGTGGCCGCGGCCATGCGCGACCTCGCCCTCGGGGCGCGGGTGAGCGTTCCGGACATCCGCTACAAGGTGATCGTGGGGGCGGGCAGGCTGATCCCCCGCGGCCTGGCCGGCCAGGTCTCCCGCCGCCTCGGCCGCCGCTAGTCTCAACCGCCGGTCTCCGCGGGCCCGCCGTACGGCGTCGTCACGGGGGTCGCGCGGAGGCCGCACGTCCGGCCGGCCGGACGCCGCCCCGGCGGACGGCCGTACGGCTTCCCCGGCCGGGTGACGGCCGTGCCCGGCGTGTTGCCGGGATGATCTCCGGGGGACGCCCGCTAACGTTCCGTCAATGGGCGACCACCCCGCGGGCGACGTGATCTGGCTGTTCGGCGTCGCCCCGGCCGCCTTCGCGGTGACGCTGGCGCTGTCGGCCCCGCTGGGATGGCTGGCGCTGCGCTGCGGGCTGACCGACCGCCGCCGCAGCCGGGGCGTCCACGGACGGCCCACCCCCTATCTGGGCGGGGTCGCCGTCGCCCTCGGCACGCTCGTCACCGCGCCGTGGGTGCTGCGCGACCCCGTGAGCGGCGCGGTGCTCGCCGGGGCGCTGACGCTGGCCGCGGCCGGTCTGGTGGACGACGTCGCCCCGCTGCCCCCGGCGCTGCTGCCGGCGGTCGCGGGGGTCGCCGCCGCCGCGGTGGCCGCCTGCGGGGTACGGGTCACGGTGACCGGCGGGTGGCTCGACCTCGCGATCACGGTGGCCTGGCTGACGGTGACGACCCGCTCGTTCAGCCTGCTCGACAACGCCGACGGCGCGCTGGCCGCGATGGCGGTGGTCGCCGGGACGGGACTGGCGATGGCGGCGTTCCTCACCGGGCGGGCCGTCCCGGGGGTCCTGCTCATCGCCGTGGCGGCGGCGGGGCTGGGGTTCCTCTGGCACAACTGGGCACCGGCCCGGGTGCTCATGGGCAGCGCCGGTTCCCTGTTCACCGGGTTCCTGCTCACCGCCTCGGCGGCTCTCCTGGTGACCGGCCGTCCCGCGCCGCACGCCGCGGCGGGCCTGGTCCTGCCGTCCCTCGTCGCGCTCACCGACACCGCCGTGGTGCTGACGGCCCGCCTGGGCGGCCGGCCGGCGCGGGACGCCGCCGGCCACTTCTCCCACCGCCTGCGCCGGATCGGGCTGCGCCCGTGGGCCGTCGCCGCGCTGCCGGCGAGCCTGACCGCGGTGACGTGCTCGCTGAACCTGGCCGTGGCGACGGGCGTCGCCGAGCCGTTCACCGCGGTCGTGGCCGGGGCGGGCACGTGCCTCGTCCTGACCTGCGGGTTGCTGCTGGCCGGTCCCGCGCCGCGCCCCGCCCCGCCGCGCGCCTGAGCGGACGGGCAGGCGGGCGGGTGCGCCGGCGGACGGGCGGGGGGGCGACAGGACACGCGGGCGGACGCGGACAGGTGCGGGCAGGCGAAAGGGCCCGCGCCACGGGAGGGGGTCGTGGCACGGGCCCTTTCGGTCCATCCAGGGTGGCCGGATTCGGCCCGCCGGGGCTCAGACGCGGGCGTGGGCCGGGTGCCCGATCGCCAGGCCGGAGGACGGGTCGAAGAAGTGCAGGTTGTGGGTGTCGACGACCAGCTCGATGTTCTGGCCGGGACGGACGTGGCTGCGGGAGTTGACCCGGGCGGTCCACAGCGACTTGTCGCCCACCAGCGGCAGCGCCGCCTCCTCGTCGTCGCCCGCGTCGGCGGCGGCGACGGTGTCCTGGTGCTGGACCGGCGGGGCGTCGATGAGGAACAGCACGTTGATCTCCGAGCCCAGCTCCTCGGTGACCTCGGCGCGGACCGGCAGCCGGGTCCAGCCTCCGGCCTGGCCGTTGGCGACGACGGAGTCGTCGAAGTCGGAGGGGCGGATGCCCAGGATGAGCTGCTTGCCGATGTACTGGTCCAGGCCGGGCTTCTCGGTGAAGGTCTCCTGCGGCACCGGGAGGTTGAATCCGGCGAAGGCGACCGAGGCGCCGCCGTCGCCGCGCACCAGCTCGGCGTTGACGAAGTTCATCGACGGGGAGCCCATGAAGCCCGCGACGAACAGGTTGACCGGGTTGTCGAAGAGGTTCTGCGGGGTGTCGACCTGCTGGAGCAGGCCGTCGCGCAGGACGCAGACGCGGTCGCCGAGGGTCATGGCCTCGACCTGGTCGTGGGTGACGTAGACGGTCGTCACGCCGAGCCGCTCGTGCAGGGTGTTGAGGGAGGCGCGCATGGAGACGCGGAGCTTGGCGTCCAGGTTGGACAGCGGCTCGTCCATGAGGAAGGCCTGCGGCTCACGCACGATGGCGCGGCCCATCGCGACACGCTGGCGCTGACCGCCGGACAGGGCGGCGGGCTTGCGCTTGAGGTACTGCTCCAGGCCGAGCATCTTGGCGGCCTCGTTGACCCGCTTGGAGATCTCCGCCTTGGGCATCTTGCGGAGCTTCAGACCGAAGGCGAGGTTCTCCTCGACGGTCATGTGCGGGTAGAGCGCGTAGTTCTGGAAGACCATGGCGATGTCGCGGTCCTTCGGCGGCAGGTGGTTGACCACCCGGTCGCCGATGATGATCTCGCCGCCGCTGATGTCCTCGAGCCCGGCGATCATGCGCAGCGCGGTCGACTTGCCGCAGCCGGAGGGGCCGACCAGCACCATGAACTCGCCGTCCTTGATCTCAAGGTTGAGGCTGTTCACGGCTTTCACGCCACCCGCGTAGATCTTGTCGACGTTCCTGAGAACGATGGATGCCATCACAGTCCTTCGCGCCTCGGGCCAACCCCGCGTTCACCCGATGTGGATACGTTTTCATGCATCTCATCGGAACCGGACATCCCTGTCAAGGGTTTGCCCGATTTCGGCTTGTCCGGCGGCCTGAAGGTGTCGCTCCGCACTGGATCGGATACGGAAAACATGATGGAATCGTTTCCATGAGTATGCGTCGCACGACCATCAAGGACGTCGCCGGGGCGGCGGGGGTCGGGGTGGCCACCGTGTCGCGGGTCCTGTCCGGCGGCTCGGCCAGCCCGGAGACCAGGGAGCGGGTGCTGGCCGCCGCGACCCAGCTCGACTACCGTCCCAGCGCGCTCGGGCGCAACCTGCGCCAGCAGCGCTCCGGAGGGATCGGCCTGCTGGTGCCCGACATCACCGACAGCTTCCACGGCCGCCTGGCCGACGGCGTGCTGGCCTGCGCCCGCTCGGCCGGTGAGCCGGTGATCCTGGGCGCCACCGGCGACGACCCCGAGCGCGAGGCCGAGATGGTCGGCATGCTGCTGGAACAGGGCGTGGGCCGGATGGTCGCGGTCCCCTCCGGGAGCGGGGAGATCTGGGAGCCCACCCTGCGCACCGGGCTGACCACGGTGTTCGCCCACCGGGTTCCGGCCGGGCGCGGCGACGTGCCCGCCGTCCTGGCCGACGACCGGGCGGGCGTGCGGACCGCGGTGGACTACCTGACGGGGCTGGGCCACCGCCGCATCGCCTATCTGGGCGGCCCGGGGCAGGAGCAGCGGGTGGCGGCCTTCCGCGAGGCGCTCGGCCCCCTGGTGGACGAGGACCTCCTCGTCTTCGCCCGCGGCAGCCGCGACTCCGCCTACGCCGCCGCGGCCGGGCTCCTCCAGCACCGCCCCGACCTCACCGCCGTGCTCGCCGGGGGCAACCTCCTGGGCGAGGCGGCCGTGCTCGCCGCCCGGGAGCTGGACCTGCGGGTGCCCAGGGACCTGTCGCTGATCATGTTCGACGACGTTCCCTGGGCCGAGCTGTGCGCTCCCCCGCTGACCGTGATCGCCCAGCCGGCCCAGGACATCGGGTACCGGGCGGCCGAACTGGTGCTGCGCGGGGACGGCCGGCGCCCTCGCGGCGTGCTGCTGCCGACCGAGCTGGTCGTGCGGGGCAGCTGCGCCCCTAGAGGGACTTCTCGATCGCCGCGATGACGGCGGGATCCCCGGGCTCGACGCGGGGCCGGAACCTCGCCAGCACCTCCCCCTCCTTCGAGACCAGGAACTTCTCGAAGTTCCACTGCACGTCCCCGGCCTCGCCGTCGGCGTCGGAGGCCGTGGTCAGCGCGGCGTAGAGCGGGTGACGGTCCTCGCCGTTGACGTCGGCCTTGGCCAGCAGCGGGAAGTCCACGCCGTAGGTGACCGAGCAGAACTCCTGGATCTCCTCCGCGCTCCCCGGCTCCTGGCCCATGAACTGGTTGCACGGCACCCCGACGACGGTCAGGCCCCGCTCGCGGTAGGCGCGCTGGATCTCGACGAGACCGGCGTACTGGGGGGTGAGGCCGCACCGGGAGGCCACGTTCACGACGAGGGCGGGCCCGTCGCCGGCCAGCTCGCCGAGCGTGGTGGAGGCGTCATCGAGCGTACGGACGGAAATATCACGAATACTCATGATCTGCAGCCTATTCCTGCTGTCACATCCGGGAGTTATGACGCCCGCTTTGGGAAATGTGACACAGCTCATAGGCGGCGCGCCCACCCCCTCGCCGATGTCTTGATCGAACTCTAACCGATCTTTGACATGGATCTTGACTTCCCCTGTCGGCTTGGTCCGTCCCGGGGTGACTGCGGCATCGTGTCGGAGTCACCCAGCCAGACGAACCAGACGAAAGGGATATGCCTATGCCGACGCTCCGCCGTACCGGTGTCCTGCTGGCCTCCTCCGCCCTGGCCCTCAGTGCCGGGGTCGCCACCCAGTCCTCCCCCGCCCTCGCCTCCGCCTCCCGCACCTCGGCGCAGGCCAACAAGGCCATCGGCGCCTCCATGGTCGCCGCGCGGGGATGGAGCAGGGCGCAGTTCGGCTGCCTGAGCCTGCTCTGGGCGAGGGAGAGCGGCTGGAACCACCGGGCCCACAACCGCTACTCCGGCGCCTACGGCATCCCCCAGGCCCTCCCCGGAGGGAAGATGGCCGGCGCCGGCCGCGACTGGCGGACCAACCCCAGGACCCAGATCAAATGGGGTCTTTCGTACATCAAGCAGCGTTATGGCACGCCGTGTGGCGCGTGGGGCCACTTCCGCTCCCACGGTTGGTACTGATCGAAACCCCATCCCGGGCTGATCTTCATTCCTTCCCCTCGCATGGCGGAACGACGTCCGGCAAGGAAGACGTCGCCGAACCGCCCGGGTACCGCTAAGAACCCGCAAACATCCTTCCTCCGCGCGCCGCAGTCGGCGACCGGCGCTCTTCGCGCGTACTAGAAAGCGCCGTAGAGAGATCGCCGCGGGCCTCATGCCGGAATCGGGCCGGCGAGACCGCGCGGGCTTCCGCATCCGAGCCACGGGTGCCGGAACGCCGAGCGGCGAGGGAGCACCGTCTCCCCCGCCGCCTCCCGCACGCGGCCAGCGAAGAAGGACAGATGTGGACAGTTATCGCGTTCTGCGTAACGCAGTTGTGACCATGCTCGCCACCTCGACAATGGTCGGCCCGGCGGCGATCGGGTGGGCCGAGGAGCTCGCGGAGCCCGTCCTGCGCAAGCAGGCCGGGGCGATGATGCACCGCGGCACCTGGTTCACCCGGGCCAGGCCGGTCAGAGTCGCCGTGAGGACGGCCAGCAGCAGGAACAGGGCGATCGCCTTCCGCCTGCTGGCCCGGCGCGCATGGTCATACGACCAGTTCCGATGTCTCGACAGCCTGTGGACGAGGGAGAGCGGCTGGAACCACCAGGCCCACAACCCCGCCTCGGGCGCCTACGGCATTCCCCAGGCCCTGCCGGGCTCGAAGATGAGCGGCAGCGGCGGGGACTGGCGGTCGAACCCCGCGACCCAGATCCACTGGGGTCTTGGCTACATCAAGAACCGCTACGGCACGCCGTGCGGCGCATGGGGTCACTTCCAGGCGAGCAACTGGTACTGACGCGGGCGAGGAGTGCCCAGGGGAAGGGAGCACTCCCGCCGGAGCCGGACCACCGGCGCCCGGGGCTCACGAGGCCCCGGGCGTCACCCCGCCGACGACCTCAGCCGCACGGCGACGGCCTGGATGAGCATCTCCAGGCCGAACTCGAACTCCGCCTCGTGGTCGCAGTCGGCCAGCGGCCCCGCCAGCTCGCTCACCTGGGGGAACAGCAGCGGATCTGCGTCGGCCACCGCGATGTCGGGCCGGTGCACCGGCGCGAACGTCGGGGTGACGCCGACCTCGCGCAGCAGCGAGCCCACGATGTAGGCGATGAACACCCGCAGGACGCGCACGGCCTCCCGCCCGCCGAACCCGGCGTCGCGCAGCGTGGACAGCGCCCGCTCCACCGGCAGCAGTCCGGCGGCCGAGCTCAGCTGGCGGCTGACCACCACCATCGTGCAGCGCGGGTAGTGGTGGGCGATCTGCCGGAACGCCCGCGCCTGCATCCGCACCCGGTCGGTCCACTCGGCGTCCGGGTCGTCGGCGAACTCGATCTGCGAGAGCACCGCCTCGGCCACGCCGTCCAGCAGGGCCGACTTGCTGGGCACGTGGTTGTAGAGCGACATCACGCCCACGCCCAGGTCCGCGGCGATCCTGCGCATGGACACGGCGTCGGCGCCCTCGCGCTCGATCAGGTCGACGGCGGCGGCGACGATGCGCGGGCGGGACAGCGGCTGGGCGGGCATGGCGCCATTGTCTCCTTCTCCTGGTTCTCCCGGCGCACGCGTCTCTTCGTCTCTTGACGCGCGCGCGGCACGGGTGCCAGTCTCGCAGTGTACGTACGGTGTACGTCCCTGGAGGCCAGATGTCGACGCACGACCTGTACGCGATCCCCGCCGAGCTTTCCACGTGGGACGTCGAGGCGGCCGGAGCCGCCCGCTTCACGTGGGAGTACGACGAGGGCCGGGACCGCATGCTCGCCCTCTACCAGAAGGGCAAGGACAAGCAGTGGGACTCCGTCAAGCGCATCGACTGGGACCTCGAGGTCGATCCGTACGACGTGCTCGGCGTCCCCGACACCACCATCGCCATCTACGGCACGCCGCTGTGGGACAGGATGGGCGAGCAGCAGCGCAAGGACGTGCGCCTGCACAACGCCTCGTGGCAGTTCTCCCAGTTCCTGCACGGTGAGCAGGGCGCGATGATCTGCTCGGCGCGGATCGTCGAGTCCGTCCCCGACCTCGACTCGAAGTTCTACGCCGCCACCCAGACCATGGACGAGGCCCGGCACGCCGAGACCTACGCCCGCTTCCTGCAGGAGAAGGTCGGCCACGCCTACCCCATCAACCCCCACCTGAAGTCGCTGCTGGACAGCACGCTGAGCGACTCCCGCTGGGACATGCCCTACCTCGGCATGCAGGTGCTCATCGAGGGCCTGGCGCTGGCGGCCTTCGGGGTGATGCGCGACATCACCACCAAGCCGCTGCCCAAGCAGATCCTCGCCTACGTGATGCAGGACGAGGCCCGGCACGTCGCCTTCGGCCGGATGGCGCTGCGCGACTACTACCGTCAGCTCAGCGAGAGCGAGCTGCGGGAGCGCGAGGAGTTCGTCATCGAGGGCTGCTACCTCATGCGCGACCGGCTGCGCGGCCGGGAGACGTGGGAGACCATCGGCCTGAACAAGGCCGAGGTCGCCCAGGCCATGGAGTCCGTGGACCAGTCGGAGTACATGAAGCTGTTCCGCTCCCTGCTGTTCAGCCGCATCGTCCCCTGCGTCAAGGACATCGGGCTGTGGAGCCCGCGCCTGCAGCAGGCCTACGCCGACATGGGCGTCCTGGACATGGCGGGCCAGAGCCTGGACGCGCTGATGAAGCAGGACGAGGACATCGCCGAGCGGCTCGACGCCGAACGGTTCGCCGCCGAGGAGGCCGAGCGCCACGACGAGGTGGCCGAGACGGTGGCCCTCGGCGGCTCCTGACCCCTCCCGTACGGTGCCCGCCCCGCCTCCCCCGCCGGGAGGCGGCGTCGTCGCGCTCGGCCGCCGCCTCCCGCCGGGCGAGGCCGGCTGTGCCCGGCCCCGCCCGGTCAGGCGGGCAGGGCCGGGTAGTCGGTGTATCCGGCCGGGCCGCCGCCGTAGAAGGTGGCCGGGTCCGCGGTGTTGAGAGGGGAGCCGGTCGCCAGGCGGCGGGGCAGGTCGGGGTTGGCGAGGAAGAGCCGCCCGAAGGCGATCAGGTCGGCGGTCCCGTCCTGGATCAGCGCGAGTTCCTCAGGGCCGGTCGGACGGTCGCCGGTGTACGGGTTGAGGATGAACGCGCCGGGGAAGCTCCGGCGCATGGCGTGCGTCAGGTCCCGGTGACCGGCCTCCATGACGTGCAGGTACGCCAGGTCCAGGGCGGCTACCCGCTCGACGAGCGCCTGGTAGACGGGGTGCGGGTCGGGCTCGTGGATGTCGTTGCTCGTCCCTCCCGGCGAGAGGCGCAGGCCGGTGCGGTCGCCGCCGATCGCGGCGGCGACCGCGGAGACGGCCTCCACGGCGAACCGGATGCGCCCCGGGACCGAGCCTCCCCAGCCGTCGGTGCGCCGGTTGGTGCCGGGGGCGAGGAACTGGTGGATCAGGTAGCCGTTGGCGCCGTGCAGTTCCACCCCGTCGAAGCCCGCCTCGACGGCGTTGCGGGCGGCGCTCGCGTAGTCGGCGACGATCTGCTCGATCTCGGCGGCCTCCAGCTCGCGCGGGGTGACGAAGTCCTTCATGCCGTCGGGGGTGAACAACCGCCCCCGCGCGGCGACCGGCGACGGCGCCACCGGGACCAGGCCGCCGGGCAGCAGGACGGGGTGACCGATCCGGCCGGTGTGCAGCAGCTGGGCGAAGATCTTCCCGCCCTCCGCGTGCACCGCGTCGGTCACCTTGCGCCAGGCGGAGACCTGCTCGGCGGAGTGCAGGCCGGGGGTGAACGGATACCCCTGGCCGGTCACCGACGGCTGGGCGCCCTCGGTGATGATCAGTCCCGCGGAGGCGCGCTGGGCGTAGTACTCCGCGGTAAGTTCCGTCACCAGTCCGCCGGGGGCGCGGCTGCGGGTCATCGGTGCCATGACCACCCGGTTGGCGAGTCGCGTGCCGCCGACGGTGATCGGATCGAATGCGCTGGTCATGCTGTCTCCTCTTCGCCGGCCGGCCTGTCGGCCGGCCCGCTGGCCGGTCCGCCGGGCACGGGCCGGCGGGTCGTACGTACGGGTGTCGTACGGGTGTCGTACGGGGGCATCCGGGGGTCGTACGGGGTCACGGTGAGCGGCGTCGCCGCGTCGCGGGCGACCGGCCTCATCGGCGCCGCGGCAGGAGCAGACCGGCCGCCGCGACGGCCAGGCCGAGCCCGGCCGCCAGGAGGAAGACCAGGGCGTAGCCGGAGGCGAGGGCGGAGGCCGGGGAGCTCGCACCGGCCGCCGAGGCGGCTCTGGCGCCGGCGGCCGTCGCGAGCACCGCCAGGCCGATCGACCCGCCCACCTGACCGGCGGTCTGGGCCAGGCCGCCGACGATCCCCGCGTCTCCTTCGGGGGCGTCGGCGGTCGACGCGGCCATGAGGGTGGGGAAGGTCAGCCCGATGCCGGCCGCGACGAGCAGCATGGGCCCGAGCACGCCGGTGAGATAGCCGCTGCCGGTGTGGGCCTGGGCGAGCCACCCGAAACCGGCCAGGAGGAATGCGCCGCCGGCCATCACGGGAAGGCGTGCCCCGAACCGGGGCGGCAGGACGGCCGCCCATCGCGCGACCAGCAGGAACGTCACCGCCGCGGGGGTCTGGGCGAGCCCGGCCTGAAGCGCGCTGAAGCCGAGGACATTCTGCAGGAAGAGCGAGGTGAAGTACCACATCGCGATGGTGATCCCGCCGAACAGCAGCAGCGTGCCGCTGCCGGCGGCGACCCCCCGGATCCTGAACAGCCGCAGGGGCACCATGGGCCGGTCGGCGAGACGCGCCTCCACGACCGTGAAGACGACGAGCAGGAGCAGTCCCGCGGCGATCGGCCCGGCGACCGGTACGGACGCCCAGTCGCCGTCGGCGCCCCGCATGACCCCGTAGACCAGCGCGGCCAGCCCCGCCGTCCCGGTGACCGCGCCGGTGAGGTCGAGCGATCCGCGCCGGCCGGTCCGCGTGCCGGCGAGCGACATCACGGCCGCGCCGATCAGCACCGCGCCGATCGGCACGTTGATGAGGAAGACCCACCGCCATGAGACGCCGGTCGTGATGGCGCCGCCGGCGACCGCGCCGACCGTTCCGCCCACACCGCCCGAGGCCGACCACGCGCCGAACGCCCTGGCTCGCGCGCCCGGCTCGGTGAAGGAGGTGTTGATCACGGCCAGCGTCGCCGGGGCCATCATGGCGGCTCCGGCGCCCTGCGCGACCCGGGCCGCCACCAGCACCTCCGCGGTGGCCGCCAGGCCGGCGGCCAGGCTGGCGACCGAGAACAGGAGCAGCCCGGCGACCAGCATCCGGCGCGGGCCGAACAGGTCGGCGGCGCGCCCGCCCGGCAGCATGAAACCGGCGAAGGTGAGCAGGTAGCCGTTCACGACCCAGGCCAGGCCGACGGGGGTGAAGCCGAGGTCCTCGCGGACCGAGGGCAGGGCGACGTTGATGATGGCCGAATCCAGGATGACCATGAACTGGCAGGCGCACACCAGCGGCAGGACCAGCCAGGCCGCGTACGGTCTGGCCCGTGGAGTCGTGGTGCGGGTGCTCGTCATGGGTTCTTCTCCCTTGCCGTCCCGCCGCTCACACGGACGGGGAGATCGTCGGGTCCCGGCTCCACAGGCGGCCCGGGCGCGGTTCCACAGGCGGCCCGGTTCCGGCTCCGCGGACGGCCCGGTTCCGGTTCCGGCTCCGCGGACGGTCCGGTAGCGGGCGGACGCGCAGGCCCCCGGCGTCACAGCGGATGCGCCGGCCCCTCGGTGTCGAGTAGGATTAGTTAAGCAGATAAATATTATGCGCATAACTAATGTGTCAAGGAGGGCCCATGGACTTCGAGGAAGCGGACGCGCTCAACCAGGCCATCCGCCTGCTGAGCCTGCGTCACCGTGCCAGGGCCGCGGCGCTGCTCGCCCCGCTCGGCCTGCACCCCGGGCAGGAGGCCCTCCTGCTCGAACTCGCCCGGACCGGCCCGAGGATCCAGGCCCAGCTCAGCGAGGCACTCGGCTGCGAGCCGCCCAGCGTCACGCTCATGACCCGCAAGCTCGAAGCCGCCGGCCACATCCGCCGCACGCCCGACCCCGCCGACAGACGCGCCAGCGTCGTCGAACTCACCGACAGCGGCAGAGCCCTGGCCGACCGGGTCAAGCTGCTGTGGTGCGCCCTGGCGGAGGAAACCGTGACCGGCCTGCCCGCCCGGACCGTGGCGGAGCTGCCCGGCGTCCTCCGGACGCTGACCGGCAACGTCGACGCCAGACGCCCCCGTCCCCACGGCCCGGACGCCGGATCATGAGATGCCGGGCACGCCGGCCGGGGCGTGACGCCGGGCGGTGGACGCGCATCCGGACCATGACGGCCGTCGGCGCGGGACCGGCCGTCACGCGGGCCCTCCCCACATGAGCCCTCACACGCGGACCCTCCACGCACGGGCCCTCTAACGGACGAGGACGAAGCCGATCGCGCCGGCGGCGACGGCCATCGTGCCGAGCCAGGCGATGACGGCGTCGGCGCGGTCGTCGAGGGGGCGGCCCTCGTGCAGGGCCCGCTGCACGCGCCGGTAGCGGACGCCGACGCGGGACAGCAGCAGCGCCCCGCAGAGGGCGGCCAGGACGAAGGGGATCGCGACGACCGGCCGGATACCGGTGCGCAGGACGATCCCCCCGGCGCCCAGGCCGCCGACGGCGAGCGTGGCGGCGGTGCGCATCCAGGCCAGCCGGGTGCGCTCGTTCTGCAGGCCCTCGTCCCACAGCTGGTTCATCGGGTCACCTCCGGCGCGGGCTCCGGTCTCCGGTGCGGCGGGCACCGGGTCAGCGGCCCAGCAGGATGAGGATCAGGGCGAGCGCCGCCACGGTGGCCACGCCGTACCCCAGGACGGGGGCGAGGGCCGGCGCCGGGAGCGGGGAGGCGTTGCGCAGCGCTTGCTGCACGCGACGCCAGCGCGGGTAGGCCATCGCGGCCGACACCGCCGACAGGAACACCAGGAGGACGGCGAGGGCCGTCCGCATCCAGGGCACGAAGACGTCCTCGGGGACCGCGGCCATGGCGACGCCGCCCGCGCTCAGCGCCAGCGAGGTGCTGAGCCAGGTCAGGAAGGTGCGTTCGTTCGCGAGTGTGAACCGGGGATCCGGTTCGTGACCAGGGGCGCTCATGCAATCGACGGTATTTCCCCGATATTTCCCATAGAGAACCCGGGATCCCGTTGGCGCCCGGCTCGGGGGTTTCCTCGCGCGGACCGGCCTCCTCATCGACGGATCGCGGGCACCGTGAGAAGCCGGGGTCTCCGCCACGCGGACCGGGCGTTTCCGCCCGGCCCGCCGGACCCCGGGCAGCGGACCCCGAGCAGCGGACCGGCGGGCTTTCGCACGGCAGGCCGGGAAAGGCGGGTCAGGAGCAGGCGGAGCCCAGCTGCTCGATCCAGCGCACCGAGTCGGTCGCGGTCTTCTGCGCCGCGTCGACGGCGCTGTTGGCGTCGGTGACGTTCACCTTCCGCAGGTCGGCGGCCACCCCGTCGGCGGCCTCCTTCAGCGTGGTGTTGGCGGCCTGGTCGGCGAGACCGCTGAGCTTCGAGGCGCCGTCGTTCAGCGCCTTCTCCAGGGCGGCGGGATCGTCGGTCAGGCCGGAGATCTTGCTCACCGTCTCGGTGACGATGCCGGTGGCCTGCAGGCACTGCTGCGCCTTGTCGACGCCCTGACTCACCTCCTGCAGTTCGGAGCATCCCGTGGTGAACAGGGCGGCGGCCAGCGCGGCGGCGGCGAGAGCGGGGACACGTCGCGTAAGGGGTCGCATGCGAAAGACCCTACCCGGCGGACCCGTACGGCGAGCGGCGCCGCCGGGACACATGTCCCGCCGGAGCGGCCGGTCCGGCGGCGGAGACCGTACGATCGGTCCCCTCGGCGGGGCCGCCCGGTCACCGCCGGACCGCCTCGGCGGTGGCCGCGTGGCCGCCGCCGGACGTCCCGGGCGGTGACCGTACGATCTCCGTGAGGCGTCTTCGACCAAGGGGGAACACATGACCACCTGCGAACACCTGACCAAGGCCGGGGATCCGTCCCCTCGCACCCCCGAGGGGTGCGAGGAGTGCCTGAAGACCGGAATGCGCTGGGTCCACCTGCGCAGGTGCCTGGACTGCGGGCACATCGGCTGCTGCGACTCCTCGCCCGGCCGGCACGCCACCGCCCACTTCCGGGAGGAGGGCCACCCGGTCATCGCCTCGTTCGAGCCGGGCGAGACCTGGCGGTGGTGCTTCGTCGACGAGACGCTCGGCTAGGACCTGTTTTGTGGATCTTCGCCGTGGCGAGGATCCACAAAACAGGTCCCAGGTCCCGTCCTGCGGATCCCCGTCACGGAGAGGATCCGCGGAGGAGAACCCAGGTCCCGTTCCGCGGATCTCCGCGGCAGGCGGGACGGTCCGCGAGAACGGGACCCGGGGGCGCGCCCCGGCCCCGGAGGCCCGGGACCGGGGCGCGCCCGTCAGGCGTCCTGCGGAGCCCCCTCCTCCAGCAGGCGGCCTTCGGCGAGCCGCAGCCGGCGGTTCACCCCGATCTCGGCGAGGAACCGCTCGTCGTGACTGACCACCACGAACGCCCCCCGGTACGCCTGAAGCGCGCTCTCCAGCCGGCCGACGCTCACCAGGTCCAGGTTGTTGGTCGGCTCGTCCAGCAGCAGCAGCTGGGGCGCCGGCTCGGCGTACAGGACGCAGGCCAGCGTGGCGCGCAGCCGCTCGCCGCCGGAGAGCGCCCCGACCGCGAGGTGGGCTCGGGGGCCGCGGAACAGGAAGCGGGCCAGCAGGTTCATCCGTTCGGCCTGCGGCATCGCGGGCGCGAACGCCGCGAGGTTCTCCGCCACGGTGCGGTCGAGGTCGAGCAGGTCCAGCCGCTGGGACAGGTAGGCGACGCGGCCGGCGGCCCGCGTGACCCGGCCGCCCTCCGGCTCCACGTCGCCGCCGAGCACGCGGAGCAGGGTGGTCTTGCCGGCTCCGTTGGGCCCGGTCAGCGCGATGCGTTCGGGGCCCCGGACGGTCAGGTCGATCCCCTGCCCGGCGAAGACCGGCCGGTCGCCGCGGCGGACCCGCACGTGCTCGCCGTGGAAGACCGTGCGCCCGGCCGGCACCTCGGTCCCCGGCAGGTCCAGCGCGATCCGCTGGTCGTCGCGCAGGGCCCGGCTCGCCTCGTCGAGGCGTGTCCTGGCGTCCTCGACCCGCGTGGCGTGCGCCTGCCCCGCCCGGCCCGCCGACTCCTGCGCGCCGCGCTTCATGTTCCCGGCGAAGATACGCGGCAGGCCGGCGTTCTTCAGGTTGCGGGCGGCGTTGCCCGCCCGGCGTTCGGCCCGCTCGCGGGCCTGCTGCATCTCCCGCTTCTCCCGCTTCAGCTCCTGCTCGGCGCTGCGGACGGTCCGCTCGGCGGCCTCCCGCTCCGCGCGCACCGCCTCCTCGTACGCGGTGAAGTTCCCCCCGTAGGAGCGCAGTTCCCCCCGGTCGAGCTCGGCGATGCGGTCCATCCGGTCGAGCAGCGCCCGGTCGTGGCTGACCAGCAGCAGGCAGCCGGTCCAGTCGTCGAGCACGCCGTGCAGCCTGCGGCGGGCGTCGAGGTCGAGGTTGTTGGTCGGCTCGTCGAGCAGGAGCACGTCGGGCCGTCGCAGCAGCTGCGCGGCGAGCCCCAGGGAGACGGCCTGACCGCCGCTGAGCGTGCGCAGACGGCGGCCGAAGTCGAGGTCGGCGAGACCGAGCCGGTCGAGCTGGGCGCGGGTGCGCTCCTCGACGTCCCAGTCGTCGCCGATCACGGTGAAGTGCTCCTCGGCGGCGTCGCCGGACTCGATGGCGTCCAGGGCCGCGATCACCGGGGCGATCCCGAGGACCTCGGCCACGGTCAGGTCGCCGGACAGGGGGAGGCTCTGCGGCAGGTAGCCGAGCACGCCCCCGACGGTGACGCCGCCGCCGGCCGGCCGGTACTCGCCGGCGATGAGTTTGAGCAGGGTGGTCTTCCCGGCGCCGTTGGGGGCCACCAGGCCGGTACGGCCGGGGCCCGCGGTGAAGGACAGCCCCCGGAAGACCGGGGTGCCGTCGGGCCAGGAGAAGGACAGGTCGGAGCAGACGACGGAAGCGTCGGACATGAGAGATGACCTCGTACGGAAGCGGGCGCGTCAGCGGACGCCCGGCGGTCGGCAGGGATCGATGGGACGACGACATGGCCCCGGCGGCGGCGGATGTCACACGCCTGCCGCGGGCCGGCCACTTCCGGTGTCACCCGGAGATGTCGAGGTCCCCTGCCATTCCCGGTCTCCTCATCGATCGCGATCACGGGTCCCGCCCACGATAGCACCCGCGTACGGACGCCGTCCGGGCTCCGGAGCCGTGCGGCCTCGTACGGCACGCCGACGGCCTCCGGGAACGGGCCCCTACTCGCGCTCCAGGTTGGCCTCCTCGAAGTCGAGCTCCCTGATGACCCGGTGCAGCACCTCGTCGTCGAGGCGGCCCTCGTCGCGGAGCCGTACGAGCACGTCACGTTCGACCGCCAGCATCTCCCGGCGCAGCCGCCGGTAGAGCCCGCTGGGCGTCTCCTCGCCCTCCTGGCCGGTCCCGCCGCCGAGCCGCTCCCAGGCGGCGAGCGGCTGGCTCTCGGTCCGCTTCCTGAGCAGCCGCACCACGTGCTCGCCGGACTCGGGGACCCCCTCGCCGACCAGCTCCTCCAGCCGGGCGAGCGAGGCGGTGGCGGCCTGCTGCTTGGCTCCGGCCTCGGCGAGGTTGTCGGCGAAGATCTCCTGCTCGTTGGAGACCCTCAGCCGGCTGATGAGCGCCGGGAACGACAGGCCCTGGATCAGCAGCGTGCCGATCACCACCGTGAACGTGAGGAAGAGGATCGTGGGCCGGCCGGGGAAGTCCTCGGGCAGGGCGAAGGCCGCGGCGAGCGAGACCACCCCGCGCATGCCGGCCCAGCTCACGATGAGCGTCCCCGGCCAGGACGGCGGCTTCGGCTCGTTCCGCCGGATCCGGGCCGACAGCCTCCTCGGCAGGTGCATGCCGGGCACGACCCACACGGCCCTGGCCAGCACCGTCGCCACGAAGACGGCCAGCGCCATCCCGGCGAGCCTCAACGGGTCCTCCCCGCCCAGCGCGCTCATGATCGGCCACAGCTGCAGGCCGATCAGCATGAACACGATGGTCTCCAGGAAGAACCCCATGACCCGCCACACCGCGCCGGACAGCAGCCGGGTGCCGAAGCCCGCCGAGGGCATCCTGTGCCCGATGGACAACCCGACGATCACCACGGCGACCACCCCGGAGGTGTGGGCGACCTCGGCCGCCAGGTAGACCCCGAACGGGATGAGCAGCATGACGGTGTTCTCGGTGAGCGGGTCGCGCAGCAGCCGCAGCAGCCGGTTCAGCAGCCAGGAGAGCGCGACGCCGATCACCACGCCGCCCACCGCGGCGTACAGGAACCTGCCCACCGCCTCCGGCCAGGTGACCCCGGCGCCCAGCGCGGCGGAGACGGCCACCCGGTAGACGGTGAGCGCGGTGGCGTCGTTGAACAGGCTCTCCCCCACCAGGATGGAGACGATCTTGCGGGGCAGCCCGAGCCTGCGGGCCACCGCGACCGCGGCGACCGCGTCGGGCGGCGCCACGATCGCGCCCAGCGCGAAGGCCGCCGCCACCGGAAGCTCGGGCAGCAGCAGGTGGGTCACCCAGCCGACGACCACGGTGGTGAACAGCACCAGCCCGACCGACAGCAGCCCGATCGGCCTGCGGACGGCCTTGAGCCTGGTGTAGGAGCTGTCGATCGCGGCGGAGTAGAGCAGCGGGGGCAGGAACACCAGCAGGATCAGCTCGGGATCCAGCTGGTAGCCGGGCACCAGCGGCGAGAGCACCAGCCCGGCCAGCACCAGCAGCAGCGGCGCGGACCACTCGCGCCGCCTGGCGACGGCGGCCACCGCGATGGCGATGACCGGAACGAGCAGCAGCTGGAGTACGGACTCCTGACTCATGGCTCCCCCGAGCGCGGTGATCCCGAATGTCCTTCCCGGGATCACCAGTCGTGACGGTCGTCCCGCTCGTCGCGGCGGTGCTCCTCGTACCCCTGGTCGGGGCGGAGCCGCTCACCGGTGGAGTGCGGCGGGTCCGGGACGTACGGGCGCGACATCCGCGGATCCTGCCGGCCGTGCAGGCCCAGCGGGTCGGGGTCGGGCTGCCGGCCGCGCAAACCCAGCGGGTCGGACGGGTCCACCCCCTGCTGGTATCCGGCGGGCGGCGAGCCGTACAGGTCGCGCAGGTCGGGGGGGTGGCCGGCCGTACCCGGCTGCGGGGCGCCCAGGACACCCGGGACACCCGGGACACCCGGGACACCGTCGGCGTACGGGTCGGCCTGCGGCGCGGGGTAGCCGTAGGGGTCGGACAGCTCGGGCGGGCCGGCCTCGTAGGCCGGCTGCCGCTGCTGCGCCTGCTGCGCCGCGAAACCGAACGGGTCGGTGGAGTGCTGCCCCTGGGACGCCGCGTCCGGGGAGGCGTAGTGGTCGGAATGCCTGGAACGGGATGGGTACCGCTCGTCGTGCGGGGCGTGGGAGCCGGACCGCCGGCGGGGCGCCGGGGAGTCGTACGGGCCGGGCTGCGTGGACGGCCCGCCGTAGAGGTCGGGCTCGGGCGCCGCGCCGTAGGCGTCGGATCCGGCAGGCGGGGCGGCGAAGGGGTCCGGCTGCCGGGGCGCGTAGCGGTCGCCGCCGGGCAACTGGTAGGCGGGGTCGCCGGAGGCCGGGCCCAGCGGGTCGGCGGGATACCCGCCGTACGACAGCGAGTCGCCCACGATCATGTTCTCCCGGGGCACCGCGTCGCCGGAGCCGTACTCGTAGTCGGCGGCGCGGGCCGCGGGACGGTCCGGCGGCGCCGGCACGGCTCCGCGGGCCACCAGCACGTCGTTGGGTCCGTGGGCGGGCACCGGGCGCTCGTCCGGCGGCTCGGGCTGGGCGGCGGCGTCGGGGTATCGCCGATCCGGGTCGGGATACGGCCGGTCGGGGTCGGGGTACGGGTGCGGCTGGGCGTACTCCTCGGGGCGGGGACGGGCGTACTGCCCCGTGCCCGGCAGCTCGCCGGCCGCCGGGAACTCTCCGGAGACGGGGAAGCCCCCGGGATCGCCGTGCCCGGCGGGCACGGCCGGGGCCTCCTGGCCGGTCCGGGCCGCCGGGGGCGCGGCCTGCCGCTGGTCGTCCACCTCGTCGGGGTACTGGCCCCCGGCCTGGATGAACCCCTCGTCGAGGGCGTCCACCAGGCGGCCGACGTCGTTCAGCGGCATGCGGAAACTGGCGGTGCACATCTCTCCGCGCCACAGGCTCAGGACCAGCGTGCCTTCGTGCCAGGTGACCCGTAGAACCCGCTCCTGGCCACGCTCGTCAAAGAACACCTCGCCGAATGACGGCAACGGGACAACTTCCGACATGGAGGACATCGTGCTTCAACCAGCCTTTATTCGTCCACTCGACCCCGGAAAACTCTACCGAACCGGTCCTTCCGTCCCCATCTTTCGCCCCGGTGACACCGAAACGGACGATCTCCTTTCGACCGAGGACGTTCCGGCGGCCGGGTGCCGGTGCCAGTCTGCCACGCGACATGGGACATGGCTTCCGGAATGCCGGGACGGGCCCGCGCGCTCCCCGGCCGGAGCGGCGGCGGCCGTCACGGGACTCGGCGTCCGGAACCGCCCGGAGCGGCGGCGGCCGTCGCGAGGCTCGCCGCCCGGAACCGCCCGGAGCGGCGGCGATCGTCGTGGGGACCGAGTACGGTTGGCTGTCGTGCCGACCGACTCCATCGCCCACGCCGAAGCCGACGACGACTCCTCGCAGGAGCTCCTGCCGCCCGTCGAGGAGTTGCTGAGCACCGCCGTCAAGGCGGTCGGAGGGGTCGAGCGGCCCGGCCAGCTCACGATGGCGCGGGCCGTCCAGCGGGCCATCGACGAGGGTGAGCACCTGGCCGTCCAGGCCGGCACCGGCACCGGCAAGTCCCTCGCCTACCTGATCCCCTCGGTCCGGCACGCGATGACCTCCGACGGCGCCGTGGTGGTCTCCACCGCCACCATCGCGCTCCAGCGCCAGCTCGTCGACCGCGACCTGCCCCGGCTGGCCGACGCGCTCGCCCCGCACCTGCCGCACGAGCCCGCGTTCGCGATCCTCAAGGGCCGCCGCAACTACCTGTGCCGGTACAAGGCCACCGCGGGGTGGCCCGAGGACGAGCAGGACCAGCTCTTCGACCCGCGTGAGGTGAGCGCGACCGGGCGGATGGTCCAGCGCATCCAGGAGTGGGCCGAGGAGACCGAGACCGGCGACCGCGACGAGCTGGTGCCCGGCGTCAACGAGCAGGCCTGGCGGCAGTTCTCGGTGAGCGCCAGGGAGTGCCTGGGCGCCACCCGCTGCCCCAGCGGGGCCGAGTGCTTCGCCGAGCTGGCCCGCGCCCGCGCCGGGGAGTCCGACATCGTCGTCACCAACCACGCGCTGCTGGCGATCGACGCGATGGAGGACTTCCCGCTGCTGCCCGAGCACGAGGTGGTCGTGGTGGACGAGGCCCACGAGCTGGTCGACCGGGTCACCTCCGTGGTCAGCGGCGAGCTGTCGGAGACGATGGTCACGGCGGCCGTGCGGCGGGTGGGGCGGCTGATCGACCAGCCGACCTCCGACCGCCTCATGGAGGCGGGCGAGGACCTCAAGGCCCTGCTGGCCGCCGCGCCGCCCGGCCGGCTCGACGAGCTGCCCCAGGTGCTCGGCATGACCCTCGCCCTGGTCCGCGACGCGGCGTGGGCGTGCATCACCTCCCTGGGCCCGCGCCAGGGCGGCGACAAGGACGACCCCGAGGGCGCGGGGCTGCGCAAGGCGGCCTTCACCGCCCTGGACGAGGTCCACGACACCGCCCAGCGGATGCTCGACGCCTTCGGCCACGCCGAGGAGATCGACCGGGCCGAGGTCGTCTGGCTGGACGCCGGCACCGACCGCCGCCCGCCCGTGCTGCGGATCGCCCCGCTGACCGTGGCGGGGATGCTGCGCGACAAGCTCTTCGGCGACCGTACGGTGATCCTGACCTCCGCGACGCTCGCGCTGGGCGGCGCGTTCGACGGCCTGGCCCGCCAGTGGGGCCTGGGCACCGGCGACCGCTCCAAGGACGACGCCGAGGGCGACTCCGGGGAGGGCGCCGGCGGGGCGGACAAGATCGCCGGGAAAGCCGCCGGGAAACCGGACAAGAAGGGCGGGAAGCGTGCGAAGGGCTGGACCGGCCTCGACGTCGGCTCGCCGTTCGACCACCCGCGCAGCGGCATCCTCTACGTCGCCAGGCACCTGCCCCAGCCGGGCCGCGACGGCCTGCCCGAGGCGTACCTGGAGGAGATCACCGAGCTGATCGAGGCGGCCGGCGGCCGGACCCTCGGCCTGTTCTCCTCGATGCGCGCCGCCAAGGCCGCCACCGAGGCCCTGCGCGACCGGCTGAGCGTGCCGCTGCTGTGCCAGGGCGACGACTCCACCATGCTGCTGGTCAAGCAGTTCGCCGAGGACGAGCCGACCTGCCTGTTCGGCACCCTGTCGCTGTGGCAGGGGGTGGACGTGCCGGGGCCGTCGCTGCGACTGGTCATCATCGACCGCATCCCGTTCCCCCGCCCCGACGACCCGCTGACCTCCGCCCGCCAGCGGCACGTGGCGGCCAAGGGCGGCAACGGCTTCATGGCGGTCGCCGCCACCCACGCCGCCCTGCTGCTCGCGCAGGGGGCGGGCCGCCTGCTGCGCAGCCAGCACGACAAGGGCGTGGTCGCGGTCCTCGACCCCCGGCTGGCCACCGCCCGTTACGCAGGCTTCCTGCGCGACTCCCTGCCGCCGTTCTGGCCCACCAACGACCCGGAGAAGGTCCGCCAGGCGCTGCGACGGCTCGCGGCCCCCTGACGGCCCGCGCCCGGCCCCGAGTACGGCGAGCGCTGACGGCCCGTGCTCAGCCCTGGGTACGGCGGGCGCCGCGCCCCGGCCCCGTCACGGTCCCGCGCCGGGCCGTACCGGCGGGCGGGCCCTCAGCCGCGGAGGATCAGCGGAACGGCTCCAGACCGGGGCGCTTGGGGTCGAGCCCGTCGCCGGATGAACGCCCGCGGATCCGGCGGACCACCCACGGGCCGAAGTGCTCGCGCAGCCACTGGACGTCCTCGCGGCGCTTGGCCGCCGGATCGACGTGGCCGAGCGGCGGCCAGGTCTTCCGCCAGTCGTCGTCGCAGTCGATCCCGAGCACCTCGCACACCTTGGCGGCCACCATCCGATGGCCCTCCTCGTTCATGTGCAGGCGGTCCGCGCTCCAGGCACGCCAGTCGCGCAGCCCCTGCATCGACCACTGGTCCACCAGGTGACAGCCGTGCAGGTCGGCGATGGACCGGAGGTGCATGAAGAAGATCGCGAAGGTGCCGCGGGCGCGGCGCATGATCGGGGTGTCGCGCGGGTCCACGCCGGTGAACAGCAGGACCTCGGCGCCGGTGGCCCGCAGCTCGCGCACCGCCCCCGCGACCTTCTTGGCCATCCGGTCGGGGTCGCTGCCCGGCCGCAGCAGGTCGTTGCCTCCGGCGCAGAAGCTGACCAGGTCGGGGCGCATCTCGATCGCCCGGGGCAGCTGCTCGGCGATGATCTGGTCGATGAGCTTGCCGCGGACGGCCAGGTTGGCGTAGCGGAACTCCGGGTCGAGCCCGGCGAGCCGCTCGGCCACCCGGTCGGCCCAGCCGCGGAAGGCCCCGCCGGTCCCGGGGTCGTTCATGCCCTCGGTGAAGCTGTCGCCGACGGCGACGAAGGAGCGGTAGCCCATCACGCCTCCTCGGTGATCTCGGCGACGGCCCGCAGCGCGAGCACGTAGGACCGCAGGCCGAAGCCCGCGACGGTTCCGGTGGCCACCGCCGCGACGACCGAGTTGTGGCGGAACTCCTCCCGCGCGGCCGGGTTGGAGATGTGCACCTCGACGAGGGGCGCGGTGCGCTGGGCGATGGCGTCGCGCAGCGCGTAGGAGTAGTGGGTGAACGCCGCCGGGTTCAGCACCACCGGGGTCCGCGAGTCGGCCGCCTCATGCAGCCAGCCCACCAGCTCGGCCTCGTCGTCGGTCTGCCGGACCTCCACCGACAGGCCCAGCTCCCGGCCGGCCTCCCGGCAGAGCTCCACCAGGTCCTCGAAGGTCTCCGCGCCGTAGACGTCGGGCTCCCTCGTGCCGAGCCGCGACAGGTTGGGGCCGTTGAACACGTAGACGGATCTCATGAGGTCGCTCACCGGGAGATCTCGTGGTAGGCGGCCTCGAGCAGCTCCTCGGGCGGATCCTCCAGCGGGGACACCTCAGCCAGGTCGTCCAGGACGACGAAACGCAGCCTGGCACCGCGGTTCTTCTTGTCCAGCCGCATGTGGTCGCGCAGCTCCGGCCAGGCCTCCCGGCGGTAGGTCGTGGGCAGTCCGACCGACGTCAGGATCGAGCGGGTCCGCTCCACGATCGCCGTGCCGATCCGGCCGTCCAGCCGGGACAGCTCGGCGGCGTAGACCATGCCGACGGCCACGGCCTCGCCGTGGCGCATCCGGTAGTCCTCGACCCGCTCGATGGCGTGGGCGAGGGTGTGGCCGTAGTTGAGGATCTCCCGCAGGCCGCTCTCGCGCAGGTCGGCGCCGACGACGTCGGCCTTGACCCGCACCTTGCGCTCGATCAGCTCGCGGGTGTGCCGCCCCTCCGGACGCCGGGCGCCCTCGGGGTCGTCCTCGACGAGCGCCAGGATCTCCGGGTCGGCGATGAAGCCGCCCTTGATGACCTCGGCCAGGCCCGCGACGTAGTCGTCGCGGGGCACCGAGGCCAGCGTGGCGAGGTCGCACAGGACGCCGGCCGGCGGGTGGAAGGAACCGACGAGGTTCTTGCCCTCGGGGGTGTTGATCCCGGTCTTGCCGCCGACCGCCGCGTCGACCATGCCGAGCAGGGTGGTCGGCACCTGCACGACCTTGACGCCGCGCAGCCAGGTCGCGGCGGCGAACCCGGCGAGGTCGGTGGTCGCTCCCCCGCCGACGCCGACCACGGCGTCGGACCGGGTCATGCCGTGCCGGCCGAACTCCGACCACAGGGCGGCGGCCGTCTCGGCCGTCTTGGCCCGCTCGCCGTCGGGCACCGGCAGCGCGACGACCTCGTACCCGGCCGACTCCAGGGCGTCGCGGACCGGGCTCGCGATCTCCGGCAGGCTCACGGGGTGGACCACCGCGACGGTGCGGACCCCCGCGCCGAGCAGGCCGCCCAGCTCGCCGAGCACGCCGGCGCCGATGACGACGTCGTACGGGGCCGCCCCGCCGACCCTGATCCTGGAGGCGGTCACGGCTCCAGTCCCTTCGCGATCTCGTCGGCGACCTCGGCCGGCTCGCGGTCGTCGGTGGCCACGACGACGCCTGCCAGGCCCTCGTAGACCGGGCGGCGCTCGTCCATGAGCTTCTTCAGCCGGCTGCGCGGGTTCAGCACGAGCAGCGGCCGAGCCGAGGCGAGGCCCACCCGCTGGACCGCCTGCGACAGGCCGACCTCCAGGTAGACCACCGGGTGGCCGGCCAGCAGCTCCCGCGTCTCCCCGGCCAGGACCGCGCCGCCGCCGAGGGCCAGCACGCCGTCGTGCTCGGCGAGGGCCCGCCGTACGGCCTCGGCCTCCAGCTCGCGGAAGCGCTCCTCGCCGTCCTCGACGAAGATGTCGCCGACGGGCTTGCCCGCCACGGCCTCGACGTCGGCGTCGGTGTCGCGGAAGGCGACGCCGAGCCGCCCTGCGAGCAGCCTGCCGACGGTCGACTTGCCCGCTCCCGGGGGGCCGATCAGAACTGCGCGGGGACTCACCGTGCCTCCTTCTCCGTGGCCGTCTCCCTGCTCATCTCCATGGTCATCTTCATGGTCTCCCTTCGGGCCTTCCGCGTGGCCCCGTGAGCGGCCTCCGCGGCGCGGCGGGCCGTCCCGTGCGCGGCGGTCCGTCCGGTCACTTGATCACCAGCGAGGACAGGTAGCCGGCGAGGTTGCGGGCGACCTCCTCGACCGAGTCGCCGCCGAACTTCTCCAGCGCGGCGTCGGCCAGGACCAGCGCGACCATCGCCTCGGCGACGATCGCGGCGGCCGGCACGGCGCACACGTCGGACCGCTCGTGGTGGGCCTTGGCCGCCTCGCCGGTCAGCACGTCGATCGTGGCCAGCGCCCGGGGAACGGTGGAGATCGGCTTCATCGCCGCGCTGACCCGCAGCGGCTCGCCGTTGGTCATGCCGCCCTCCACGCCTCCGGCGCGGTTGGTGATCCGGCGGACCCCGCCGGAGGTGTTCTCGATCTCGTCGTGGGCCCGGGAGCCGGGGCGGCGGGCGGTCTCGAAGCCGTCTCCGAGGGCGACGCCCTTGATCGCCTGGATGCCCATCAGGGCGGCGGCGAGGCGGGCGTCGAGGCGGCGGTCCCAGTGGGTGTAGCTGCCCAGGCCCGGCGGCAGGCCGTAGGCGACGACCTCGACGACGCCGCCGAGGGTGTCGCCGTCCTTGTGGGCCCGGTCGATCTCGGCGACCATGGCGGCACTGCCTGCCGGGTCGGCGCAGCGCACCGGGTCGGCGTCGACCCTCGCCAGGTCCTCCGGGCCGGGCAGGACGTCGGAGTCCGTGCCGGCCCCGCCGATCGACAGGACGTGGCTGACGATGTCGACGCCGAGGGCCTGCTTGAGGAACTTCTTCGCGACCTGGCCGAGGGCGACCCGGGCCGCGGTCTCGCGGGCGCTGGCGCGGTCGAGGACCGGGCGGGCGTCGTCGAAGCCGTACTTCTGCATGCCCGCCAGGTCGGCGTGGCCGGGGCGCGGGCGCGAGCGCGGCGCGTTGCGGGCCTGGCCCTCCAGCACCGCCGGGTCCACCGGGTCGGCCGCCATGACCGTCTCCCACTTGGGCCACTCGGTGTTGCCCACGCGGACGGCGACGGGGCTGCCGAGCGTGCGGCCGTGCCGTACGCCGCCGGCGATCGTCACCACGTCCTGCTCGAACTTCATCCGGGCGCCGCGGCCGTAGCCGAGGCGGCGCCTGGCCAGCGCCTCGTCGATGTCGGCCGTGGTCACCTCGACCCCGGCGGGCAGGCCTTCGAGGATCGCGACGAGCTCGGGGCCGTGGGACTCTCCTGCGGTCAACCAGCGCAACATGACGACAAGTCTTCCATGTGCCGCCCACTGGAATGGCCGCAGCTCACCAGGTGAGACATCGCCCCCGTACGGCGGGCCGCGCCGTACGGACCTCCGCGCGTGGAACGTCCGGTTCCGGCACACGGCCGGCGATCCGGGCGGGATCGCTCACGGCCCGGAGGAGGAAGGTGCTCACCCACCGGCGGCTCCAGGCGCCGGGGCCGCCGGTGGGACCGGCCCGGCGTCTCCCGTCAGGTGAATCTCCCCCGGAGGGGCGGAGCGGCGAGGCCGCCGCGAACGTCAGAGGAGCGGGGCGGCGAGGATCGCCGCGAACGTGCCGAGGACCATGAACGGGCCGAACGGGATCTCGCTCCGGCGGCCCGCGCGGCGCGTGACCAGCAGGGCGACGCCGTAGACGCCTCCCGCCAGGAAGCCGAGGAACGTGCCGCCGACGAGGACGCCCCAGCCGAGCCAGCCGAGCGCGACGCCGAGGCCCGCGGCGAGCTTGACGTCGCCCAGTCCCATCCCCGCAGGGTTGACCAGAAAGAGCAGAAGGTAGAAGGCGGTCAGCGCGAGCCCGCCGAGCCCGGCCCGCAGCAGGTCGTCCCACCGGTCCCCGGCCGCGGCGGCCACCGTCAGCAGGGCGCCGGTGCCGAGGCCGGCGGCGAGCGTGAGCCGGTCGGGCAGCCGGCGGACGGCCGCGTCGACGAAGGCCAGCACGACGCAGACCCCGGCCAGCCAGCAGAGCGCGAGGAACTCGGCGGCCTGGGCGGCGGCCGGTGCGCCGCCGCTCCACGCGCCGCCGGTCCACAGGCCGGCGGTCCACGGGGGTCCCGAGGTGCCCGTACGGCCGGCGGGGCCGGGCGTGACGGCCCGCCAGGCGAGCGCGGCGAGGACCAGCCCGGTGACGGCCTCCACGGTGAACGGCGGCGGCCCGGACCGGGCGGAGCACCTGCGGCACCGGCCGCCGAAAGCCGCACGCGGGCCGGGGTCGCACGGGTCGGGGTCGCACGGGTCGGGGTCGCACGGGTCGGGTGGCGAGGCGGCGCACCCGTGGCGGTCACGCCGGGGAGGTTCCCCCTCGGGCACGGAGTGCCGTACGACCAGGAGGCGCGACCACAGCCCGATCAGCGCTCCGGCGAGGGCCGCGGCGGCGGGGAGGAGGACCACCGCTCGACCATAGTCCGGACGGGCCGGCCACGCCCGCCGTACGCCGAGGCCGGGGCCGGGACCGCCGTGTCCGCCAGGCGGTCGCGGCCCACCGCGCGCTGCGGCCGGTGCCCGGTCTGTACGGCCCACCGGCCGGACGGTCGCACGCCGGAGTCCGGGGGCCCGGGGTCAGGCGCGTCTGCGCCAGGGCAGGCCGAACCGCCCGCGTCCGGACACCCCGGCGGCCCGCACGGGTTCGCGGCCCTCGGACGACTCGGACGACTCGGACGGCTCGGAGGCCTCGGGCGCTTCGGGGGCGGAAGGGACGTCCGCCATCCGTGCCACGGTGGCCCCCGGGCCCAGCCCGCCGACGTCGCCCGACGCGACCGCGGCGAGGGCCCGCAGGACCGCTCCCTCGACCACGAACGGCACGGGCCCCGCCACGTCGAGCACCACCGCGGCGGCCCCCTCGTGGACCGCGGCCTGGCAGACCAGCGGGGCGGTGGTCTGGATGGGCCGGGCGTCCGGACGCCAGAGACGGAGCGGCTCGGCCCCGGTGAAGGCCGGCACGGCCTCCCGTCCGTCCTTGCCGACGAGCTTCGGCAGGGCCATCTCGCTCTCCTTCTCCTGGCGCAGCCCGTGCTCGCCGACCTCGGAGGAGGTCAGCAGGGCCACCACCGGGACGAGCAGCCGCGCGCCGGACAACGCCGTCACCACCGCACCGGCGTCGGCGGCGCCGGACGAGAACGCGGCGAGCGCGGACGCCAGGGCGGCGTCGGCGGCGCCGTCGTCGTCGGGGACCAGGGGCTGCGGGATGCTCGGCACGAACCCGGAGCCTACCCGCGCCCCCGGCCGGTCAGGACGGTGGGCGGCACCGGCCACCCGGGCCCTCGGGGCCGCCCACCTGGACCACCTGGGCCCCTTAGGCCGCTTGGGCCGTCCGAACCGCCGGGCCTCCGGCCACCGGACCACTGGGCCTCCGGGTCACCCGGCCGTGACCGGGCGGCGCGCCGGATCCGGGCGACGCGGCCGGGTCCGGAGCTATCCCAGGTCCGCGATGGCCGCCACCGGGCCGCCACCGCTCGGACCCTGGTGGACCGCGGCGACCGAGACGAAGACGGCAGGGTCGCCGGTGACGGAGGCCGCGACGCCTCCGACCGCCGCCTTGATCTGGCGGTGCCAGTGGACGTCGGAGTCGTCCAGCATGATGTTGCGGCGTCCCCGAACCCTGCCCGACGGGTCGGCCTCGCACTTCATGAACACGTTGACCAGCCTGCCGCCCAGGTCGGACGGGTGCGGGCGCTCGGGCAGCTCGATGCCGCTGGACCGGATGGCCGCCCAGATGCCGTCGGCGTCGAGGGCGTCCCTCATGACGGAGTGGCCGACGCGGTAGCGGCCGCCGATGCCGCGCACGTTGCCGACGACCACGATCTGCGCGCGGTCCAGCTCGACGCCGGAGGAGCAGGAGGCGACGGAGGAGTACAGCGACAGGTCGCGGTGGATCCGGTCGGCGGAGGGCATCTCGATCTCACCGAGGGCGACCGCCACGCCGAGCGCGGTGGTGGAATTGGAGATGTCCATCGACGCGCCGGTGTCGTCGGTGACCACCTCCTTGCCGCGGGAACGGGCGTCCTCGATGGTGGCCAGGGTCAGCAGGGGGGTCTTGGTCTGCACGTAGTGGACGTCGGCCGGGTCGTCGATCCCGGCGGTCTTCATCGCCTCCCGCACGCCGGCGGCGACCTTCTCGATCATGGCCGGGCGGCCGATGTCCTCGGGGAGGATGACGTCGCTCATCGCGACGCCGACGCTGAGGCGCGGCTCGTCGCCCGGTTCGGCGCCGGCCGTGGTGGCGAAGACGGTGGCGTGCGGGCTGAGCACGCCGTCGGTTCCGCCGGACCACACCAGCGGCACGCTCTCGGGCGAGGGGTGGCCCCTGGCCGCCAGGACCTCGCGGAAGGCGCGGTCGGCCAGGATGCGGGTGTAGTCGTTCACCCCTCCGTTGCCCTCGGTCTTGCCGATCACCGCGAGCACCCGGTGGGCCTCGATCACCCCGTCGTCGATGAGCCGGGCCAGCCCGGAGGCGTCGGTGACGCTCTCGATGGCGACCTTCCGCACTTCGATGGGTTCCGGCATCCCTGCCGCCTTTCCGTCGGGTCGTGTCCGCGTCCGTGCCGCGACTTCCATGCTGCGCCCGGCGGCCCGGCCGCGGTGCGCGCCACGCGCGGCCGGGCGCGGCGGGGATCGCCCGGCCGGGGCCGGCGGGGGTTCGCCTCCGCCGGACCGTCCGCCCACACCGCGACGCTAACGGCCGGTACGGCCAGGCTCATGGGCACTCCTTGCCCAAGGCGGGACCGCTCTTCGACAGAACTCACCGAGACTCACCGGGGTCGTCCGCGAGCCGGCCGGGTTCTCCGTCCCGGCCGGCTCTGTTCCACAAAAACCCACATAACGGGTTAAACACCTCATATCGGGGCAAAACGGGGAATACAGTCACACGGCGGAGGGGAGCCAGGAGCGATGACGACACCGGGACCCGCCCCCTCGACGGGTGATGTTCACTGAGGTCGGCCACTGGCTGGAGGCCCGTACGAGCCTGTCGGGCGACTGGCCCCCCGAGGCGGTGACGGCGGCCAAGGGGCAGCACCGGGTGAGCGTCGTCCTGCCCGCCCGGAACGAGGAGCGCACCGTCGGGGAGATCGTCGGACTGATCCGGCGTGACCTGCAGGAACGCCTTCCGCTGGTCGACGAGCTCGTGGTGGTGGACTCCCACTCCCACGACGCGACCGCGCGGAGGGCCGCGGACGCGGGGGCCCGCGTCGTCTTCCAGAACGCCCCGCTGCCCCGCTACGGCGCCATGACCGGCAAGGGCGACGCCCTCTGGAAGGCGCTCGCCGTCACGACCAGCGACGTGGTCGTCTTCGTGGACGCCGATCTGCGCGGCTTCTCCTCGCACTTCGTCACCGGGCTGCTCGGCCCGTTGCTGTCGGACCCCTCGGTGGCCTACGTCAAGGGCTGCTACGACCGGCCGCTCACCGAGGGCGAGGCCCTCCGGCCGCACGCGGGCGGAAGGGTCACCGAGCTGGTCGCCCGGCCGCTGATCAACCTGCACTGGCCCGAGCTGGCCGGTTTCCGCCAGCCGCTGGCGGGCGAGTACGCGGGCCGGCGCGCCGTGCTGGAGCGGATCCCCTTCGTCACCGGGTACGGCGTCGAGCTGGGCCTGCTCATCGACCTGCTCGGCCTGGTGGGGCTGGACGCGCTCGCACAGGTGGATCTCGGTGTGCGGGCCCACTCCCACCAGCCGCTCGACGCGCTGGGGCGGATGGCCGCGCACATCATGCTCACCGCCTGGACGCGACTGGAACGCCAGGGGCGGGTGTCCGCGGCTCCGCCGTACCACGAGATCCTGCAGTTCCCCACGGCGGGCGACGACCGGTGGCCGCGGGTGAGCGACGTGAGCGTGCACGAGCGACCGCCGCTGATCACCGTGCCCGAGTACACCGGGAGCCTCCACCCGAACCCGGGATGAGGGCGGTCCGGCTCTTGTCCGGCCCGGCGTGGTTTCATAATGTCTGAGCAACTGTTCAAGTGTTGACGAGACGGGTCTTGGAATGGGTCACGGACACGGTCACGGCCACAGCGCCGGCTCGAACCGCCGCCTGCTGACGGCGGCGCTGGTGCTGCTCGTCGTCTTCATGGCGGCGGAGGTCGTCGTGGGCGTCGTCGCCAACTCCATCGCGCTGATCTCAGACGCCGGGCACATGCTCACCGACGCCGCCTCCATCGCGCTCGCCCTGTTCGCGATGCGCCTGGCCGCCCGCCCGGCCAGCGGCGCCTACACCTTCGGCTGGAAGCGCGCGGAGATCCTGTCGGCGGCGGCCAACGGGCTGACGTTCGTGCTGCTCGTCGCCTACTTCGTCTACGAGGCGGTGCGGCGGCTCATCGAGCCGCCACAGGTGGCGGCCCCCCTGGTAGTCGGCACGGCCCTGACCGGGATCGCGGTCAACGCGGTGGCCTCCTGGCTCATCTCCCGGGCCGACCGGACCAGCCTGAACGTCGAGGGCGCCTTCCAGCACATCCTCAACGACATGTACGCCTTCATCGCGACCGTGGTGGCGGGCGTCGTCGTCTGGGTCACCGGATGGTCCCGGGCCGACGCGGTCGCCGCGCTGGTGGTGGCGGCGCTGATGGCCAAGGCCGCGTACGGCCTGCTGCGCGAGGCCGGCCGCGTGCTGTTCGAGGCCGCGCCCTCGGGTGCGCCCCCGGCCGAGGTCGGCGCCGCGATCTGCGGCCATCCCGACGTCACGGGGGTGGAGGACCTGCACGTGTGGACGGTGACCAGCGGCTTCCCCGCGCTGTCGGCCCACGTGTCGGTACGGCCCGGCGGCGACTGCCACCGGGTCCGGCGCGAGCTCGCCGAGCTGCTGCACGAGCGCTTCCAGATCGACCACACCACGTTGCAGGTCGACCACGTCCCCGGCACCACCTGCCGGATCGCCGGGGCCAGGCCGTAACGGTCCCGCCCGGACGGCAGAGGACCGGGCCGCGGAGAACCGGACAGCCGAGGACCGGGCCGCGGAGAACCGGGCCGCAGGGAGCCGGGCCCGCGCCGTGACGAACCGGTCCTGAGCCGTGACGAACCGGGGCCGGGCCGCCGCCGGCCGGGGTCAGGGCGCCAGGCACGCCTCGAAGACGGCGGTGAGCCGCCCGACCACGGCCTCCCGGTCCGGCGTCTCCAGCTCGCCCTTGCCGTAGAGCTGGCTCAGCATGCTCACCCCGGTGATCATCGCGGTGGCGGCGGTCGCCCGGAAGGCCGCGTCGCCGCCGGGCAGCCGCGCGGCCAGCGGCTCCAGGATCGCCGAGCCGACCCGGTCGCGGATGATCTCGTGGGTCTCGGTGCAGCCCGACGACCTGACGAGCGCCGACATGATCAGGCTGCCCTGGTCCGACCTGAGCCGGTCGGCGACGTACTCCGCCAGGCGGCGGGGAAGCTCCGCGGGCGGCACCTCCAGCACGCCCGGGAAGCGTCCCTGCATGGCCAGAACCTCGGCGAACAGCTCCCGCTTGCTGCCGAAGTAGCGGTTGATCAGCGCGATGTTGGCATCGGCCTCGGCAGCGATCAGCCGCATCGTCACCTGGTCGTAGCCGAGTTCGGTGAACAGCCGGCGGGCGGCGTCGAGGATGCGCCGCCGGGTGCCCTCCCGGTCTCGCTGCCGTGTCTCGTCCACCTCGGGTCCTTCCGATTTGACCGGTAAACAAGCGTCTACTAACTTCATATGTATCGTACATACATTGGGGGCCGCTTCATGCTGACCGGACAACAGGTCCAGGCCGAGACCGCACCGCACTTCACACACAAACAGGTGCTGGAAATTCTGGCCGGGCTGATGCTCGCCATGCTGACGTCGATGATCTCGACCTCCGTGGTGGGAACCGCGCTGCCGACCATCGTCGGCAAGCTCGGCGGTCAGGAGCAGCTCTCCTGGGTCGCCAGTGCGACCCTGCTGACCATGACGGCGTCCACCCCGCTGTGGGGCAAGCTGTCCGACCTGTACGGGCGCAAGTTCATGTTCCAGGCGGCCCTGCTGGTCTTCCTGTTCTCCTCGGTGGCCGCGGGCTTCTCCCAGGACATGGGACAGCTCATCGCGGCCCGTGCCGTACAGGGTATCGGCGCCGGCGGCCTGGCCGCGCTGCCGCAGATCATCCTCGGCGACGTGGTGGAGCCCCGCGAGCGGGGCCGCTACTCCGGGTACATCGGCGCCGTCTTCGGCGTCTCCACCGTGGCCGGGCCGCTGCTCGGCGGCTTCATCGTCGACAACATGTCCTGGCGCTGGACGTTCTGGATCTGCGTGCCGCTGGCCGTGGTGGCGTTCGTCGTCATCCAGAAGGTGCTCAAGCTGCCGTTCGTCCGCCGCGACACCAAGGTCGACTGGTGGGGCGCCACCTTCATCACCGGCGGCACCACCGCCCTGATGCTGCTGCTGTCCCTCGGCGGCAAGGAGTTCGCCTGGAACTCCGGCTGGACCTACGCCCTGGGCGGGCTCAGCCTGGTCATGTTCGTGGTCGCCGTCTTCGCCGAGCGCCGGGCCGCCGACCCCATCCTGCCGCCGCACCTGTTCCGCAACCGCACCTTCGTGCTCACCAGCGTCACCTCCCTGCTGGTCGGCGCCGCCATGTTCGGCGCGCTGATGTTCCTGCCGCAGTACCTGCAGATCGTCAAGGGCATGAGCCCCACCGGCTCGGGCCTGATGACCCTGCCCATGGTGCTCGGCCTGCTGACCGCCTCGATCTCGACCGGCCGGGTCGTCACCCGGACCGGCAGGTGGAAGATCTTCCCGATCCTCGGCATGCTGCTGGTCGCGGCCGGCCTGTTCATGCTCTCCCGCCTGCACGTGGACAGCTCGCTGGTGGTCGTCGGCGTCGACGTGGCGGTGCTCGGCATCGGCCTGGGCGCGACGATGCAGATCCTGATCCTGGCCGCGCAGAACTCCGTCCCCCGCCGCGACATGGCCTCCACCACCTCGGGCGTGACGTTCTTCCGTTCCCTCGGCGGCGCGGTCGGCGTGGCGGCCTTCGGCGCCATCCTGACCAACCGGCTCAGCGCCGAGATCGTCTCGCTGGCGCGTGAGGCGCACCTGCGCCTCACCGGCGGCGGCGCGCCCAACCTCGGCGCTCCCGCCGACATCCGCAAGCTGCCCGCCCCCGTGCTGGAGGTCATCCTGGAGGCCTTCACCCGGGCCATGCAGATGGTCTTCCTGGTCGGCGTGCCGATCGCCCTGGTCGCCGTGGTGACCGCCCTGCTGCTGAAGGAGGTGCCGCTGCGCTCGGCCCGGGGCCCCCGCCCCGACACCGCCGACCCCTCGGCTCCCCCGGTCACGGTCGAGTGACCCCCGTCTGACCCGCGTCCCGTGAGACGCGAAAGGGCGGGCGTCCCTCGAAAGAGGACGCCCGCCCTTCCCGCGTGCGGGAGGAGGACCTCAGACGGCGGCCAGGACCGCCTCGGTCTCCAGCGTCGCGGCGACGGCGTTGACCACCGCGGCGATCCGGATCGCCTCCTGGATCTGCTCGCGGGGCATGCCGGACTGACGCAGCACCTGCTCGTGCGACTCCAGGCACCGGCCGCAGCCGCCGATGGCGGAGACCGCGAGCGACCACAGCTCGAAGTCGATCTTCTCCACGCCGGGGTTGCCGATGATCGTCATCCGCAGCCTGGCCGGCATGGTGGCGTACGTCTCGTCACCGATCAGGTGCGTCGACCGGTAGTAGACGTTGTTCATCGCCATGATCGCGGCGGCGCCCTTGGCCGCGGTGAACGCCTCGGCCGACAGGGTGCCGGCCGCCTCGGAGGCGATCTCGGCGATCACCCGCTGGGATCTGGTGGCCGCCGCGCAGGCGAGCAGCGTCCCCCAGAGCTGCTGCTCGGTCAGCGAGGAGGTCGTGACCAGCGACCCGAGGTTGAGCTTGACGTCCTTGGCGTAGGCCGGCAGGGCGTCCTTCAGGTTGTCGATCGGCATCAGGCGCCGGCCATCAGCTTCTTGGCGTCGAGGCCCGACTCGCCCTTGTTCCAGTTGCAGGGGCACAGCTCGTCCGACTGCAGCGCGTCGAGGACCCGCAGGACCTCCTTGACGTTGCGGCCGACCGAACCCGCGGTCACCATGACGAACTGGATCTCGTTGTTCGGGTCCACGATGAAGGTGGCGCGCTGGGCGACGCCGTCCTCGCCCAGGATGCCCAGGGCCTCGGACAGCTCCCGCTTGATGTCGGACATCATCGGGAAGGGCAGGTCACGCAGGTCCGGGTGGTCCTTGCGCCAGGCGTGGTGGACGAACTCCGAGTCCACGGAGAAGCCCAGGACCTGGGCGTCGCGGTCGGCGAACTCGCCCTCCAGCCGGCCGAACTCGGCGATCTCGGTCGGGCAGACGAAGGTGAAGTCCTTCGGCCACGCGAAGTAGACCTTCCACTTGCCCTCGTAGGACTTGTGGTTGATATCGGCGAACGCGTTGTCGGCGTCCAGGGAGACGCACGCGGTCAGTTCGAACTCAGGGAAGTGGTCACCGATGGTGAGCAAGTCCGGATCTCCTTTGAAGTCGACTTCGTTGTCGGGGCCCTACCCTGCCGCACCTAGCATTGATCCGTGAAATCGAACAGACGGACCAATCCGAGAGATGTTTCCTATCAGTGATCCCGCCCCCACCCTCGCCCAGCTGCGCGCCTTCCTCGCCGTGGCCGACCATCTGCACTTCCGGGAGGCCGCCGCGTCGCTCCGGATGAGCCAGCCCGCTTTGTCGGGGGCCGTCTCGGCGCTGGAGGAGACTTTGCAGGCCCGGCTGCTGGAGCGCACCACCAGGAAGGTGCTGCTGACCCCGGCCGGCGAGCGGGTGGCCGAGCACGCCGCGCGGGTCATGGCGGCGGTGGAGGGCCTGATGGCGGAGGCGGCGCAGACCCGGGAGCCGTTCCGCGGCCCGGCGCACCTCGGGGTGATCCCCACGGTCGCGCCGTACGTGCTGCCCGTGCTGCTGCCGATGTTCGCCCGGGAGTTCCCCCGGCTCAAGCTGACCGTGCACGAGGCCAGGACCGAGACCATCCTGGAGGAGCTGCGTGAGGGCCGTCTCGACATGGTGCTGCTCGCGTTGCCGGCCGACGCCGCGGGACTGGTCGAGGAGCCCCTCTACGAGGAGGACTTCCTGCTCGCCGTGCCCGCGGACCACCCCCTGGCCGGGGGGTCGGGGCCGGTGGACCGCGAGACGCTCAAGGGGCTGGACATCGTGCTGCTCAACCAGGGCCACTGCCTGCGCGAGCAGGCCATCGACGTCTGCCGCGAGGTCGGCGCCCGCGCCACCGCCACGACGTACGCGACCAGCCTGCCGACGCTGGTGCAGCTCGTGACGGGCGGGCTCGGGGTGACCCTGCTGCCGGAGTCGGCGGTCCAGGTGGAGACGGGCAGGCGCTCACGGCTCGCGCTGCGCCGCTTCCGCGACCCGGCTCCGGGCCGCACCATCGGCCTGGCCTACCGCGCCAGCTCCGCCCGCACCGCCGAGTACACCCGGATCGCCGCCGCCGTCCGCACGGCCCTCCGCGCCCGCCGCCTGCCCATCCGCATCGCCCCCTGACCACCCCGGCTCACTCGGCGAGGCGATCGAGAAGAGTTTTCCATCGACGGTATCCCTCCGCCGCGATCTGATCGACCCTTTCGTCATCGGCCTCCTCTTCGGCGGCTCGACTCAGATACTCGTCGATGGCGGCCGACACCACCCGCTGGACGCTCCACCCCTTCCTCTCGGCGTGTCGGCACAGCCGTTCGGTGAGCTCGGCGGGCAGTTCCACGACCATGATCATCTCCTGCGGCGGATCCCCACATCAAGGATCTTCAACGGAGAGGATATTAATCATCACTGATGGTGACCATCGGTTTTGCCGAGGCGGGTGAGGCGGTGGACGGCCTCGTCGATGACCTCGTCCTTCTTGCAGAAGGCGAAGCGGACGAAGTGGGCGCCCCGTTCCTGGCGGGTGTAGAAGACCTGGGTGGGGACGGCCACCACGCCCGCCAGCGACGGCAGCTCGCGGGTGAGGGCCAGGCCGTCGGAGAAGCCGAGCGGGCGGATGTCGGCCTGGACGAAGTAGGTCCCGGCCGGGCGGTAGACGTCGAACCCGGCCGCGGCGAGCCCGGCGGCCAGCCGGTCGCGCTTGGCCTGCAGCCCGTCGCGCAGCGCGGCGACCCACTCCATCTCGTGGCGCAGGCCGTGGGCCACGGCGAGCTGCCAGGGGGCGGCGGCGGTGAAGGTGAGGAACTGCTTCACGGTCTGCACGGCCCGGACCAGCTCCGGCGGCGCGCACAGCCAGCCGGTCTTCCAGCCGGTCACCGAGAAGGTCTTGCCCGCCGAAGAGATCGTCACGGTGCGCTCGCGCATGCCCGGGAGCGTGGCGAGGGGGACGTGCTCGACGCCGTCGAAGGTGAGGTGCTCGTAGACCTCGTCGGTGACGGCGACCAGGTCGCGCTCCCGGCACAGGTCGGCGATCTCCGAAAGCTCCGCGCGGGTGAGGACCGTGCCGGTCGGGTTGTGCGGGGAGTTGACCAGGATCACCCGGGTGCGGGGGCCCACGGCGGCGCGCAGCTCGGCCGGGTCGAAGGTGAAGCGCCCGCCGTCAGGGCGCAGCGTGACCGGCCGCAGCACGGCCCCGGCCAGGGAGATCGCGGCGGCGTAGGAGTCGTAGCAGGGCTCGAAGGCGATCACCTCGTCGCCGGGCTCGCACAGCGCCAGGACCGACGCGGCGACCGCCTCGGTGGCCCCCACGGTCACCAGGATCTCCCCGTCGGGGTCGTAGGCGAGGCCGTAGTGCTCCTTGCGGTGCTCGGAGACGGCCTGGCGCAGCTCGGGGACGCCCGGACCTGGCGGGTACTGGTTGTGCCCCTCCCGGATCGCCGACGCCGCCCGCTCCAGCATCGCCGCCGGGCCGTCGGTGTCGGGGAAGCCCTGCCCGAGGTTGATCGAACCGGTCCGTACGGCCAGCGCCGACATCTCCGCGAAGATCGTCGTGCCGAACCCGCGCATCCGCGCCACCAGGGGATCGTTCATCCGCCCAGGGTAACCGGCACCGGATCCGCCGATCGAGTACGAACCGGTCCCCGGGTCCCGGTACGGTCACCACATGATCATTTGGCTGAACGGCACTTTCGGCGCGGGCAAGACGACCACCGCCGGAGAGCTCGTCAAGATCGTCCCGGACGCGCGGGTCTTCGACCCCGAGGTGGTCGGCTTCATGCTCCGGTACCTCAAGGTCCTGCCCGAGGTGCCGGACTTCCAGCAGTGGCCCGCCTGGCGCGACCTGGTCGTGGAGACCGCCGTCCGGCTGCTCGACCACGTCGGCGGGGTGCTCGTCGCCCCGCAGACGGTCCTGGTCGAGGGGTATTGGGCGGAGATCCGCGACGGCCTGGGGAAGGCGGGCGTCCCCGTCCGCCACTTCCTGCTCCACACCGACGAGGACACCCTCACCCACCGGATCGAGACCGACCTCGTGGAGACCGGTGCCCTGCGGTGGCGCCTGGACCACCTCCCCCGCTACCGCGCCGCCCTGCCCTGGCTGCGGCGGGCGGCGGAGGTCGTCGACACGACCGGGATCGCGCCGGAGCGGGTCGCCCGCCTGGTCGCCTCCGCGGCGGGGTACCGGTGACCAGTGCCAGCCGGTGACCGGTGACCGGTGCCGGCCGTACCCGGGGGAGGACCCCGTCCGGGACGGGGAGGCTCAGGCGCGGCCGGCGATGACGTCGCGGTACCAGCGGTAGCTGGCCTTGGGCGTGCGGGCCTGGGTGGCGTAGTCGACGTGCACCAGGCCGAACCGGGCGGCGTACCCCCGGGCCCACTCGAAGTTGTCCAGCAGCGACCAGCAGAAGTACCCCCGCACGTCCACCCCCTCGTCGAGGGCGGCGCGGGTGGCGTCCAGGTGCGCGGCGAGGTAGGCGACGCGGCCGGTGTCGTCGAGGTCGCCGTCGTCGCCGTAGCCGTTCTCGGTGACGAAGACCGGCGGCAGGCGGGGGAAGCGGGCGGCGAGGCCGGTGAGGGTGTCGCGCAGGCCGTCCGGCTCGATCCGCCAGCCCAGCCCGGTGACCGGCGGCCCGTCCGGTGTGACCGTGCGGACGCCGATGTCGAAGGCGGGGCGCAGCGCCGGGTCGGGCTGGTCGTACGGCGCGGCGGCGGCGTGGATCGGGTAGTAGTAGTTGACCCCGAGGAAGTCCAGCGGCGCCGAGATCACCGCGAGGTCGCCGTCGCGGCGGAAGGAGAAGTCGCTGATCTCCCCGTAGACCTCGGCCATGTCCCCGGGGTAGACGCCGCCGAGCAGCGGTTCGGTGAACTGCCGGTTGACCATCAGGTCCATCCGGCGCGCGGCGGCCGCGTCCTCGGCCGACGGGCTCGCCGGCACGGCGGGCGACATGTTGAGCGTGATGCCGATCCGCTCTCCCGGGCGGGCCCGCTCCCTCAGCCGGGCGGCCGCCAGGCCGTGCCCGAGCAGCAGGTGGTGCGCCGCCGCCAGGGCCCCGTGCCCCTCGCGGGCGCCGGGCGCGTGGCGGCCCTCGGCGTATCCGGTGACGGCGGAGCAGTAGGGCTCGTTCAGCGTGGTCCAGTACGGCACGCCCTCCAGCGCCTCGTGCACGACGGCGGCGTAGTCGGCGAACCGCTCGGCGGTGTCGCGGGCCCGCCAGCCGCCCCGCTCCTCCAGCGCCTGGGGCAGGTCCCAGTGGTAGAGGGTGACGAACGGCGTGATGCCGCGTTCGCGGAGCGCGTCGACGAGGCGGCGGTAGAAGTCGAGGCCCCGCCGTTCGGGACGGCCGCCTCCCTCGGGGAGGATCCTCGGCCAGGCCACCGACAGCCGGTAGGCGCCGACGCCGAGGCCGGCGAGGAGCTCCACGTCCTCGGGCCAGCGGCGGTAGTGGTCGCAGGCGGGGTCACCCGACTCCCCCGCCGCCGTCGCGCCGGGGACCCGGCAGAAGACGTCCCAGATCGACGGGCCCCGGCCGTCGGCGTCGACGGCCCCCTCGATCTGGTAGGCCGAGGTGGCCACGCCCCAGACGAACCCGGCCGGGAAGCCCCCGGCCACCGGGGCGCGCTCTTCGGTCGCCGTCATCGAGGAACCCCCTGGAAGACCCGGTCGCGGAAAGGTCGGGGAAGGAGAGGAGGGGGAGCCGGCGGCCCTGACCGCCCCCGGCTCCCCCGGCCCACCCCGGCTCGCCCTGCGACGGAGTCACCGCCCCCTGGAGAGGACGCGACCGGCCGTCCCGGCGGGCGGGGCGTTCCGGAGAACCCGGAGAACGCGCCTGCCCGCCGGAAAACGAGCGACTTATTGAATTTCACATTTGGAACGCCCCGTTTGTCAACCCTTTTCACCATTCCTGACCGATCTCCCGAACCCGTCGTGATCAGCGGAGTCGTCTCTCCATCCCGGGCCTGTAGTTTCTCTGTAACCGGTTACATGTAACCGGTTACAGAGATGGGGTAGCGTGCGGGGGTGGCAACGATCCGAGACCTGGCCCGCCAGTGCGGCGTGTCGGTGGCGACCGTCTCCCGCGTCTTCAACAACCCCGACGCGGTGACCCGCGAGACGCGCGAGACCGTCCTGCGCGCCGCCGCGCTCCTGGGCTACACACCGAGCGCGCCGGCGCGGACCCTCGCCACCAAGCGGTCGGACATGATCGGCCTCGCGTGGGACACCGGCCACCGCGGCCCCGGATGGCGCCACCCCTTCCTCCAGGAGATCCTCGTCGGCCTGAAGACCGCGCTGAACGAGCGGGGACGGCACCTGCTGATGCTCGCCTCCAGCGAGGACGCCGACGGCCACCTGCGGGCCGTACGGCGGCACAGCCTCGACGGCGTGGTGTTCATCGACGACGGCACCGCCGACCCCACCCTCAACCGGCTGGCCGGGGCCGGCGTGCCCTGCGTCTCGCTGGACCGCCCGGTCACCGGCCGCCGGGCGACGTACGTCACCTCCGACAACGCGGGGGGCGCCGCCGCCGCCGTACGGCACCTGCACGAGCGGGGCCGGCGGCGGATCGCCACGATCACCGGGCCCGGCCGCACGCACCCGGGGGCCGAGCGGCTGGCCGGTTACCGTGCCGCGCTCGCCGCCCTCGGCCTGCCGGTCCGCGACGAGTACGTCGTGGAGGGCGACTTCTACCTCGACGGCGGGCACGCGGCGATGCGGCGGCTGCTGGCGCTGGACGAGCGTCCCGACGCCGTCTTCGCCGCCGGGGACGAGATGGCGGTCGGCGCCGTCCGGGCCGCCGCGGAGGCGGGGCTGGACGTCCCCGGCGACGTCGCGGTGGCGGGCTTCGACGACATCGAGCTGGCCTCGCTGGTCCGGCCCGCCCTGACGACCGTCGCCCAGGACAAGGCGGGGTTCGGCGAGGCGGTCGCCGCCGCGCTCATCTCCATGATCGACGACCCGGCCGCCCCCGCGCCGCCGCCCACGGTGCTGCCGGCCCGGCTGGTCGTCCGCGAGACGAGCGGGCCGCCCCGCGCCGGGTGACCTCCCCGCGCGGGACGTTCCCCTGGGCGGCCTCCCCGTACGGCGGGCCGGTCTGGTTGTCTGGATCGCATGAGCGAGACCCGACCCGCCGGGACGCCCCCGGCCGCCGCGGCGCGCAGGCTGCACGAGCTGGACGTCCTGCGCGGCTTCGCGGTGTGCGGGATCATGGTGGTCAACGCCTGGCAGCACACCCGCGCGCGCCTGCCGTCCGCCGGCCGCGACGCGGTCGACTGGGGCGTGGAGAACCTGCTGCAGGGCAGGTTCTATCCGATCTTCTCGTTCCTGTTCGGGCTGAGCTTCGTGTTGTTCCTGCGGTCGGCCGCCGGGCGGGCGCGGCATCCGCGGGCGGTGCTGCTGCGCAGGCTGGCGGTGCTGGCCTGCTTCGGCGCGCTCCACCAGCTGGTCAACCCCGGTGAGGTGCTGCTGCCGTACGCGATCTTCGGCGCGGCCGTCCTGCTGCCCGCCTCCTACCTCCCCCGGGCGGCGGTGGCGGCGCTGGGCGCGGCGGCCACCGCCTGGGCGGTGCAGGAGGGCGGCGGGCTGATCCTGGTGCCGGGGCTGTTCCTGCTGGGCGCGGCGCTGATGCGCTACGCCCCGCCGGAGCGGCTGCTGCCGCCCGCCTTCGCCGTCTCGGCGGTCCTGGCGGTGACGCTCACCGCCTGGTGGGTCCGCACCGCCGCCGACCCGGCCCTGTTCCACCGGGCCGTCTACCCGGCGGCCGGGCTGGCCGCGGCGGCGGCCTACTGCACCGGCCTGCTGCTGCTCCTGCGGACCCGGGCCCGCCGCGCGCTGCTGGCGGCCCTGGCGCCGCTCGGCCGGATGGCGCTGACGAACTACCTGCTCAGCACCGCGGCGATCCTCGCGGCGCTGCCGCTGCTGACGGCCGATCCGACCAGGTCCGGTGTGCTCGCGCTGTCGGCGGTCGTGCTGGCGGCGCAGATCGTCCTCAGCCGCCTGTGGCTGCGGCGCTTCCGCTACGGCCCCGCCGAATGGCTGTGGCGGTGCCTGACGTGGCTGGAGCGGGTGCCGAACCGCCGGGTAGTGTCGCAGACATCAACGGCTCCTTCCGCCTAGGATCCGCCGGACGAATCTCCGCCGTGGCGGGTCCCGGCGGGCGGGGCCCCATCCCAGCAGGAGGCAAACGGTGACGCGCATCGCCCTGTGCCAGATCCCCGTCGATGAGGAGCCCGCCGTCAACCTGCGCCGCGCGCGCGAGGCGATGGAGCGGGCCGCCGCCGACGGCGCCGGGCTGGCGGTCTTCCCCGAGGCGACGCTCACCCGGTACGGCAAGCGGATCACCGACCTGGCCGAGCCGCTGGACGGCCCCTTCGTCACCGGGCTCGCCGAGGCGGCCCGCGCGCACCGCATGGCCGTGATCGCGGGCGTGTTCGAACCGGGCGAGCCGGGCGCGCCGGACGGAGCGGGCGGGCCGGCGGGGCCGGGGACCCGCCTGGTGCACAACACCGCGGTGGCGCTCGGCCCGTCCGGTGAGATCGCGGCCGCCTACCGGAAGATCCACCTGTTCGACTCCTTCGGAGCCCGCGAGTCCGAGCTGGTCGCGCCGGGTGACGCGCCGGTCGTGGTGGAGCTGGCCGGCCTGCGGGTCGGCCTCGTCACCTGCTACGACGTCCGCTTCCCCGAACTGGGCCGCGCCCTGGTGGACCGGGGGGCCGAGGTGCTGGCGGTGATCGCGGCATGGGGGTCCGGCCCGATGAAGGAGGATCACTGGGCGACCCTGGTCCGGGCCAGGGCGATCGAGAACACGGTCTGGGTGGCGGCCGTGGGCCAGGCCCCCAACCCCGCCTCCCGTGACGGCTTCGGCGTCGGCCGCAGCATGCTGGTCGACCCGATGGGCGTCGTCCGCGCCGACCTGGGGCCGGCCCCTGGGGTGCTGACGTCCGTACTCGACCCTCAGATCACGATTGACACCCGGAATGCCCTGCCGTGCCTGGAACACCGGCGGCTCGGAGCCGGCGGATCGTAAAATGCGACCGTGAGTGATCCACCTGGGCGCAGAACGCAGATGCAGAAGGTCATCCCGCCTCGGCTGCTCGTGCCCTACCTGTCAGGCAGGCGGACCGTCATCTCGGGATACGTCTACCGGGTGCAGGACTGCGCCCGCCTGACCACCCCCGCCCAGCTCTTCACGGGTCTCGACCTGGGATTCGAGGGCTCGGAGCTGACCGCCACGACCCCGGAGATCTACCTCATGCGCTGGTTCGCCCGCGACATCGACGACTACGTCGTGCCGTACGGCCCGCATATGGGCGGTGACTGGAACGATGCACCGCCGTTCACCGGGAACGGCTTCACGACCTCGCGCGAACACGGCATACCGCAGTTCCACACCATGCCCGCGCCGATCCCGGCCGGAGCGGAGATCGTCCACGTGACCTCCGGCGGCGAGCGCCCGTTCGGCGTCTACGACGGCCTGACCTGGCGGCCGGCGGCATGAGCGACGAGATCGAGCCGGTGGCGTCGGGTTTCGTCGCCCACTATGGCGGGCGGACCCACGTCGCGGCCCTCGGCCCGGGCGCCTCGGAGGTCACCCTGTTCGACGAGGAGGCCCTGGAGGGCTTCGAGCCCGCCTCCGGGTACTGGCGGGCCGTGGTGGAGCGCGAGGACCTCGACCGGCTGACGCTGGTCCGCACGGTGGGCTCGTTCGGCGGCGAGCCGTGCCTCGTCCTCGACGTCTCCGAGGAGAACGGCGAGGAGAGCCTGCACATCGCCTACACCGGCCACAGCGGCCTCAAAGCCGAGGCGCTGGGCTACTGGATGGTCGACCACGGCGCCTACGAGGTCGTCGTGCCGCGCGAGGAGGTCTTCTCCGTCCGCGTGGAGCGCGTCCCCATCCCCCTCACCCTCCCCGCCGCCGAGGAGTGACCCGGGGCCGGCTCCGTCCGGCCCCGGCGGCTTCTCCCGGCCGGTCCTGACACCTCGGCCCCGCCGAGTGACCCGGTCCCGGCGGCTTCTCCCGGCAGGTCCCGGCTCCCCAGCCCTGGACTCCGGCGTGACCCGGCCCCGGTGGTCTTTTCCGGTGGGGCCCTGTCAACCGGCGGGCCCTCCGGGTGTCTCGCTACCATGATCGACGTTTCCGACATGCCAGGCGTCTCGTCCGGGACGCCGCCCTCGTTCGCCGAGTTGTTCGCGGCGCACCATCCGTCGATGGTGCGCCTGGCCGGGCTGCTCGGCGCCGACGACCCCGAGGACATCGCCCAGGAGGCGTTCGCCCGCCTCCACGCGCGGCGGGCCCGGCTGCGCGACGACGGCGCGGCCGTCGCCTATGTCCGGTCCACCGTCTGCAACCTGACCCGTAACCGGCTGCGTCACCTGCGGCTGGCCCGGCTGCGCCGCCCCGAGCCGCCGCCGGACGCGCACAGCGGGGAGCACCTCGCCCTGGTCGCCGAACGGCACCGGGAGCTCCTCGCCGCCGTCGACCGGCTCCCCCGCCGCCAGCGCGAGGCCGTCGTCCTGCGCTACTGGCTGGACCTCTCGGAACGGGAGATCGCCGACGCCATGGGCGTCTCCCCCGGTTCCGTCAAGACGCACACCAGCCGGGGCCTGGCCGCCCTCGGCAGGGCTCTCGGGGAGGAATCATGAACGATCTGGAGGAGCGGCTGCGCGCCGCACTCGACGCCCGCGCCGGAACCCATGACACGTCCCCGGACGCCTATGCGAAGGTCCTGGCCCGCGGCGAGCGGATCCGGCTGCGCCGCCGGGCCGTGCTGCTCCCCGCCGCGGCCACGGCGGTGGCGGCGGTAGCGGCCGTGACCTGGTCCGTCGCGGGCCCGTCCGCGGGAGACCCGGAGGGCACGAGCGTGGCCTCCGCCGCCGGCCCCGGGTCACCGCTGGGCAGGGCGCTGCGGGAGGACCCGCCGACCGGCCAGGTGCTCACGATCCCGCACCCGGAGTTCCCCGGCACGCCCATCCGGGTCTGGTACAGCCGCTCCGGCAAGGGCGGCCCGCTGCGGTTCTGCAGCGCGCGGCCGACCACGGCCGCCGGGGACATCGCGGCCCGTTGCGTCCTCGCCGAGCCGATGGACGCCGAGGAGGCCGGCCGGATCGGTGACACGAACGGAACGCTTCCCCTGCCCTCCGAGATCGTCACTTTCGGCCCGGCGAAGGCGGCGGTCGGCTCGGTCAGCGCGACCCTCGGCGGCCGTGCCTTCCCCGGTCTCGTGCTCCACGGGCGGGGCATGCCGCTGCCCGTCTGGGTCGTCCGGTTCTCCGGCTCCGCCCGTACGAGTCCGCCGCAGGTCAGCTACGACTTCACCGACGAGAAGGGGAGAAGGCTCCAGCGGCTGGACGACGTCGTCGCGCCGGCCTGCTTCAAGGCCACGGCCCCCGAGGGGGCCGGTGTCCCCCTGACCGGGCGGCTGACCGCCCACCTCGACCGGGAGAACTGCCTGGTGTTCTGGTGGGACGGGCAGCAGGCCGGGGTGGTGGGCGGCGACCCCGCCGCGACGCTGGGCGCCCGGCTGAGACGGGGGAAGGAGCCCCTCGCGGTCTGGGCCGGCCCGGGGACGGCCGTGGCCGGGCTCTGGTACGGCTACACGAGCGCGGAGACCGTCCGCGTCGAGGTGCGGACGGCCGGCGGCGGGCGGGCCTCCGTCCGCACGGTGGAGGGGTTCCCGGGGCAGGGGATCCGCCTGTTCGGCGGCGAGCTGCCCCCGGACGCCGACCCGCCGCGGGACGGCGCGGTGTACGTCGGGTTCGACGCCGGCGGCGCGGAGATCTGGCGGCACCGCGTGCCCTCGAGTGAGGAACGGAGGACGCGCGGGCCCCGGTCCACCCTCGGGGCCACGCCCACCTCGTGACCGCAGGGGTGAGCCGCACCGGTCCGGTACGGCCGGCCGCGGGGGCGCGGCCGTACCGGCGACCGGCGGGCTCACGGCGTGTCGGCGGGCCCGAGGCGCCTACCGGCGGGCTCAAGGCGTGTCGGGGTGCTCACGCCGTACCGGCGCACTCGTGCCGTACCGGCGGCGGGCTCAGTGCGTGCCGAGCCGCCGGTAGCGGGCCAGGCGGGCGGTGAGGCGGTCGGCGGGCGGGGCGGCCAGCAGGCCGGCGATCTCGTGTTCGAGGGCGGCGGACAGGCGGCGGCAGAACGCCTCCGGCTCGTAGGCGGCGTCGGGGAGCTCGGGGATGACCCGGTCCACGATGCCGTCGCGCCGCAGGTCGGTGGACTTCACGCCCTGGGCGGCGGCGATCTCGGGGGCGAAGTCCACGCTGCGGTACAGCAGCGCCGAGGCGCCCTCGGGGGGCAGCGGGGACAGCCAGGCGTGCTGGGCGCACAGCACCCGGTCGGCCGGGAGCAGCGAGAGGGCGGCGCCCCCGGCCCCTTCGCCGAGCAGAAGGCAGACGGTCGGGGCGTCGAGCGTCACCAGGTCGGCCAGCGACCGGGCGATCTCGGCGGCGAGGCCGCCCTCCTCGGCGGCCTTCGACAGCGCCGCCCCGGAGGTGTCGACCACGGTGACCAGTGGCAGGCCCAGCTCCGAGGCCAGGCGCATGCCGCGGCGGGCGACCCGCAGCCCGGCCGGGCCGAGCTGGGCCCCCGACCGCCCCCGCTCGCGGTCCTGGCCGAGCACGACGGCGGGTGCCTCGCCGAAGCGGGCCAGGGCGATGAGCAGGCCGGGGTCGTTCTCCCCCTCGCCGGTGCCGTTGAGCGGGGTGACGTCGGAGGCGCCGTGGCGCAGCAGGGCCCGCACCCCGGGGCGGTCGTCGCGGCGGGAGCGGATGACCGAATCCCACGCCTCGACCGGCTGGACGCGCTCGTCCGCCTCGGGTTCCTTGACCCGCACCTCGCGCGGCGCGCACAGCACCGCCAGCACGCCGATGGCGACCTTCCGGACGTCCTCCGCGGAGACGACCGCGTCGATCAGGCCGTGGGCGAAGAGGTTCTCGGCGACCTGGACGCCCTCGGGGAACGGGTAGCCGTGCAGCGACTCGAACACCCGGGGCCCCAGGAAGCCGATGAGCGCGCCCGGCTCCGCCGCGGTGACGTGCCCGAGCGATCCCCAGGAGGCGAAGACCCCGCCGGTGGTGGGGTGGCGCAGGTAGACGATGTACGGCAGGCCCGCGGCGCGGTGCGCGGCGACCGCGGCGGTGATCTTCACCATCTGGGTGAAGGCCAGCGCGCCCTCCTGCATGCGGGTGCCGCCGGAGGCGGGCGCGGCCAGCAGCGGGAGCCGCTCGGCGGTGGCCCGCTCGACGGCGGCGGTGAGCCGCTCGGCCGCGGCCACCCCGATCGACCCGGCGAGGAAGGAGAACTCGCAGGCGACGACCGCGACCCGGCGGCCGTCCAGCAGTCCCTCGCCGGTGACGACCGACTCGTCGTATCCGCTCCGGGCGCGGGCCGCGGCCAGCTCCTCGGCGTAGTCGGACCCGTGCTCGGCCGGTTCGGCGGGCGGGGCGTCCCAGGAGCGCCACGTCCCCGGGTCGAGGACGATGCCGATCATGGTGCGGACGTCGGGACGGTTCGGGCTCATCGGATTCCCCCGGTCCGGGCCGGGAGGAGGGCGTCAGCCTTCACGGTCCTCCAGCCACGCGAGGACCTCGTCGTTGTGCTGGCCCAGTGTCGGCGGGGCGGTGTGCCGGGCGGGCGGCTCGCCGTCGAAGCGCAACGGCGGGCCGGGCAGTTCGATGGCGCCGAGCACGGGGTGGTCCACCTCGACGAGGAGGCCCTGCGAGCGGGTCTGCTCCCAGGCGTAGACCTCGTCGATGGACCTGATCGCCCCGGCGGACACGCCGGCCGCGTCGAGTGCGGCCAGCCAGTGGGCGCGGTCGTGCGCGGCCAGTGCCCGTTCGATGTCGGCGACGAGCTCGTCGCGGTGCTCGCACCTGTCGCGGTTCGTCGCGTACCGGGGGGCGGCGGGGTCGAGGCCCAGCAGCGCGGCCGCCTTCCGCCACTGCGCGTCGTTGCCCGCGGCGATCTGGATCATGCCGTCGGCGCAGCGGAACGCGCCGTAGGGGGCGATGGAGGGGTGGTGGTTGCCGACGCCCGCGGGGACCTCGCCCGCGACGGTCCAGGCGGTGCCGTGGTAGGCGTGCACGGCGGTCACCGAGGCCAGCAGGGAGGTGCGCACGACCTTGCCGCGCCCGGTCCGCTCCCGCTCGTAGAGGGCGGCGGCCACGCCGTAGGCGCCGTGGATGCCGGCCAGCAGGTCGGCGATGGGAGAGCCGACCCGGTACGGCTCGCCGGGCGGGCCGGTGACGCTCATCAGCCCGGCCTCGCCCTGGGCGATCTGGTCGTATCCGGGGCGGCCGCCCTCGGGGCCGTCGTGGCCGAACCCGGTGATCGACAGGATGACCAGGCGGGGGTTGAGCTCGTGCAGCCGCGTCACGGGGAAGCCCAGGCGGTCCAGGACCCCGGTGCGGAAGTTCTCGACCAGCACGTCGCTCCGCCGTACCAGGCGTTCGACGAGGGCTCTGCCCTCGGGTGTCTTGAGGTCGGCGGTGACCGAGCGTTTGTTGCGGTTGGCGGCGAGGAAGTAGGTGGAGACATCGGCGTCCGGGCCGACGAACGGCGGGCCCCAGCCCCGTGACTCGTCGCCGCCGCCGGGGTGCTCGACCTTGATCACCTGGGCGCCCAGGTCGCCGAGCATCTGCGCGGCGTGCGGCCCCGCGAGCGCACGCGACAGGTCGAGGACGACGATGTCGCCGAGGGCTCCGTGCAAGATCAACCTCCGTCGGTGGTGGTCGAGCCTAGTCGAACCGAGGCGGGGAAATCATTCTCCGCCATCGGCGGGGCCGCTCCGTACCCCGGATCGCCGCGGCTTCCCACTAAACCATGACAGAAGTGAAAAATGTTGTCAGAAACCGCGGCCTCTCTGGGGATCCGCAGGTTTTTCCCCAGCTTTCCGGTGGTTTCTAATGGAAAGGTGGATGTCATCTCCTTCGAGAATCTCGCCCGGACGGTTCTGGAACTGCCGCCGTCGTGCGGCCCGGTCCGCGTCGTCGCGGTGGACGGGCCCGGAGGGTCCGGCAAGACGACCTTCGCCGGACGGCTGGCACGGACCCTGAACGCCCAGGTGGTCCACAGCGACGACTTCCCGGTGCCGTGGAACGAACCGCCGGTTGCGTGGTTCCGGCACGTGGAGGAGGGGGTGCTCACCCCCCTGGCCGCCGGCGAGCCGGGCGGGTACCGCCGCTACGACTGGGTCCGGGAGGCCTACGCCGACTGGGTGGCGGTGCCGGTCGCGCCGGTGCTGCTCCTGGAGGGGGTGAGCACGGCCCGGCGCACCACCCCGGCCGCCCTCACCGTCTGGGTGGAGGCGCCCGGCGACCTGCGGCTGGCGCGCGCCCTCACCCGGGACGGCGCCGGGTTCGCGCCGCAGTGGAAGCAGTGGACGCGGTCCGAGCAGGAGTGGTTCACCGCCGACGGCACCCGCGAGCGGGCCGACCTCCTCATCGACGGCGCCGCCGTACCGGGTGAGTTCGTCCTGCTGGACCCGGCCGGCGAGGACTCCCCCGGCTGACCTTCGGCTCAGTCCTGGGCCGGCGCGGTCGTGCAGGGGGCGTCGCCGCAGACGTCGACCACCAGGCCGTCCCGCAGGAAGTGGGCCTTCTGCACCCGCGCGCGGACGTCGTTGCGCGGGTCCTCGTGCGGGTCGTGACCGTACTGCGGGCCGAGCGGGGGGACGTTGACCGTCGGCGGGACGGGCGTGCCACTGTCCCAGACCACCAGCGCCGACCCCTCGTACGGCTCGCGGGGCAGCGCCCGCAGCCCCCAGAACGGCACCACGTCCGGGCTGCGGTCCCCGGTGAGGGCGGGCCGGTGGATCCGGGCCCCGATCGTGCGGGCCTCCACCTCGGCGGTCACCGTGGAGACCTGGTGGTCGCCGAAGGCGGCGTGCAGCAGCACGCGGTGGCGGGGCGAACCGGGCAGCGGGTCGTCGGTCAGGTGCTGGGCGTAGCCGTTCGTCTCGGCCCGGTCCCACAGCATCTGCATCAGCGCGAAGCAGACCTGCTGGGTGAGCTTGTCGGGGTAGGAGGCGTCCATGAGCCGCTGGAACGGCTGGAAGTCGACGCTGCGGTTGAGCAGCGTGCTGTAGTTCATCCCCGGCACGCCCAGCACGGCGTTGCGCACGTCGGGCGAGACGGCGACCAGCGCGCCGCCCGCGATGGCCCCCTGGCTGTTGCCGTCGTAGGCGAGACCGGCCCGCCGGTCGATCAGCGCCCTGCCGTGCCCGTCCTGGAAGGCGTCGTGGCCCGCGAAGCCGTCCCCGGCGGTCATCGCCCGGCCGAGGAGGACGAAGTCCAGCAGGCTCTGCTGGAGGCGGTCGGTGACCGTGCCGAACCGGGAGAGGTCTGCGAACACGCCCGCCACGTGCTGGACGTCCTCCTCCGCCATGCCGATCCACTTGGTCGCGCAGAAGACGAAGCCGTGCTCGGCGGCCATCGCCCGCACGTTGGCCGCGCGCACCTCGGTGGCCCGGCCCAGCAGCCCGTGGCCGTACAGGGCGGCTCGGGCGGGCCGCCGGAACGCCGAGCGCGGGATCTCACACTGGTACTGCGCCTTCAGCGTGTCGCCGAGCGGGCGGGGCAGCCCGTCGGGGCCCCGGTTGAGGCTCGACCCGGGCGGGCCGCCGGGCCTGTCGAGGTAGTTGGGGACGGAGATCTCGCCGGTGACCTCGCGGGCGATGCCCGGGTCCTGCTCGGGTGTGAGGTCGGTGACGGAGCCGACCGTGAACTCCGGCGAGCGGCCGCGCAGCGAGCGCAGCGTCCGGTCGCGCATGGCGAGCACCGGCCCGGCGATGCCCTGCTCGCTGGCGACGGTGAAGTCCCAGGCCAGGTAGAGGTCCCCGGCGTCCACCCCGGCCCGCCCGAGATCCTCGACCGTACGGCGCAGCGCCCGCTGCCGGGCGGCGAGCGGGTCCCGCGCCGGCAGGTCGTCGCCGAGGAGCCGGGCGAAGGTCTCCGGCGCCGGGAGGTCGCGCCCGTCGGCGTCCTTCAGCCTGCGCAGGGCGACGGCGTAGCGGTGCCCCTCCCGGAAGTTGCGCGCCGGCCGCACGATCAGCGCCCGCCGGGCGGGGTCGGCGGCGTTGGCGTCCAGCTCCGCCCAGTACGGCCAGCGCTCCCCGGTGCGGGTGTCCACGATCACGACGGGGGCGTCGCGGCGCAGCGACCACCCGATGTCGGTGACCGGCGCGGCGCCGGTCCTGCCCAGGTCGATCCCGGGGACGTGGGCCAGCAGCATGGACCCGGGTGAGAAGCCGTCGGCGGCGTTCCACTGCGCCGGATCGACGGGGACGCCCGCCGCGTTGCGCGGCATGGCCTCGGCCGCGAGGTTCATCCGCAGGCCGGTACGGGTGCGTGCCCGGGTGGTGAACCAGTCGTTGGGGAACGGCAGCAGGCATTCGACGCCGGCGACGGGATCGCATCCGGCGGTGCCCGGGGCGGGCGTCGCGGGCCGGACGGGCTCGGCGTGCGCGGCGGTCTTCGAGAGGGACTTCGCGACGGCCTTCGAAAGAGACCGCGCGGCGGTCTCGGAGAGGGACTTCGCGACGGACTCCGGGAGGGTCCGCACGGTGATCTCCGGAAGGGTCCTCGCCGGGGCCCTCGCTGCCGTCTCCGAGGCCGACTCCGAGACGGACTCCGAGACGGACCGGGCGGCGGCCTTCGCCGGTACGGGACCGGTCTCCGCGGGGGCGGGAACGGCCGTGATCGACAAGGACGCCGCGGCCAGCGCGAGGCTCGCCACCACCGATCGAAGGCGCATGCGCGTCCCATCCCGTCTCCCGGATCGTCCCTGACCCGGCGACGATCACAAATGTCCAACCGAAGCAGAACCCAGGACGATCTCCCCGTCAATGGGAGATCACAGGATGACGTCAAAGCGTGTCGAACCCGTTGTAAGAGACCGCAAGGGCGAAGGCGTGGCTTGACACGCGCCGGGAAGGTCTCCACTATTTACCTAATTCATTAGTGAAAGGTGGCGGCGTGATCGAATTCCGCCTCGACCGGGGGTCGGGGGTGGCGACCTACCTCCAGCTCGTCCAGCAGGTACGGCACGCCCTCCGCCTCGGCGTCCTGCGGCCCGGCGACCGGCTGCCCACCGCCAAGGAGGTCGTGGCCCAGCTCGCGATCAACCCCAACACCGTGCTCAAGGCGTACCGCGAGCTGGAACGGGAGGGCCTGGTCGCCGGGCGGCCCGGCCTCGGCACGTTCGTGCAGCGGTCGCTGGGCCAGACCTCCATGGACGACCGCGCCCGGCTGCGCACCGAGCTGGTCCGCTGGGTGCGCGACGGCCGCCGGGCCGGTCTGACGCTGGAGGACCTGGAGGCGCTCATCGCCTCGGTCCTGACCGACTCCTTCCGGCAGGAGACCGCATGAACGCGCCGGAGAGCGCCTCCCTTCGTCAGGAGAACCGGCGGGAGACCGCCTTCTTCCGGGAGGAGGCCGTATGAACGCGCTGGAGACCACCGGCCTGGGCATGCGCCACCGGCGCACCTGGGCGCTGCGCGACTGCTCGGTGGCGGTCCCGGCCGGCCGGGTCGCCGCCCTGGTCGGGCCGAACGGCGCGGGCAAGACCACCCTCCTGCGGCTCACCGTGGGCCTGCTCACCCCGACCACGGGGCAGGTGCGGGTCTTCGGCCGCCCGGTCCGCGAGAGCGGGGAGCGGATGGCGTTCGTGGCCCAGAACAAGCCGCTCTACCCCGGGTTCCGGGTGTCGGAGATGCTGCGGTTCGGCCGCGGCCTCAACCCCCGCCGCTGGGACGACGCGGCGGCCCGGCGGCGGCTGGCCGAGCTGGGCATCCCGCTCGACCGCAGGGTCGGCCGGCTCTCCGGTGGCCAGCGGACCCAGGTGGCGCTGACCGTCGCGCTGGCCAAGCGCCCCGACCTGCTGGTGCTGGACGAGCCGCTGGCCGACCTGGACCCGCTGGCCCGCGACGACGTGACGCGCGGCCTGATGGGCGCGGTGGCCGAGACCGGCCTGACGGTCCTGCTGTCCTCGCACGTCGTCTCCGAACTGGAGGGCGTCTGCGACTGGCTGGTCGTGGTCAACGGGGGCCGGGTCCAGGTCAGCGGCGACATCGACGACCTGATGGCCCGGCACAGCCTGCTGACCGGGCCGTCCGACACCGCCGGCGCACTCGCCGCCCGGCTGCCGACGGTCTCCCGGGGCGGCACCGGACGGCAGGCCACCCTGCTCGTCCGCGACGCCGCGCCGCCCCCCGACCCGCGCTGGAGCGCCCGCCCCGTGACGCTGGAGGAGATGGTCCTGGCCTACTTGCGCGCCCCCGACGCCGCGGCGCTCCCCCGTCCGGCCCTGTCCCCCGCGCCCTGACCTCCGCGCCCCGGCTTCCGCACTCCGGGTCTCCCCGGCGCGCCCCGACCTCCGATCCCGGCCGTCCCCGGTCCGTCCTGACCTCCGGATCCCGATCTCCGTACCCCGGGCCGGCCGCTCCGGTCCGGCCCTCCTGCGGCTCCTCCGATGAGCCCTCCACGAGTCCCTTCGGGAGGAACCCCCTTGTTCTGGCTGACCTGGCGGCAGCACCGCACGCAGATCCTGGTGACCGGCGGGCTGCTGCTCGCCCTGGGGATCCTGCTGCTCGTCTCCGGCCTGCGCGCCTCCGCCTACATCGCCGGGCACGCGCCGCCCGGCTGCCCCGGCTCCGGCGTCGCGTGCCGGAGCGTCAACTCGGTCCTCTACGAGGACTACTACAACCCCGTCTACCTGGTCTTCGGACTGCTCCCCTTCCTCGGCGCCGGGCTGGTCGGGGCGTTCTGGGGCGCGCCGGTGCTCGCCGCGGAGTTCGAGCGCGGCACCAACGCCCTCGCCTGGACCCAGTCGGCACCGGTCCGGCGGTGGCTGGCCGTCAAGCTGACGACACTCGGCGGGATCGTCGTGGCCGCCGCGCTCACCGTTTCGGTGATGATCAGCCTGTGGCTGACGGTGTTCGAGGGCGCCGTCGGCGAGCGGAAGCTGCAGGCGGGGACGTTCACCGTGATCGGAGTCGTCCCGTCCGCGTGGTGGCTGTTCGCCTTCATGCTGGGCACCGCCGCCGGGGCGCTCGTGCGCCGCACCCTCGCGGCGATGGCCGTGACCGTTGCGGTGATCGCCGTCGCCATCCCGGCCGTCTTCTTCTCCAGGGACGCCTACGCCGAGCCGGTGCGGACCGTCACCGCCGAGCGGACGGCGCTCTACGAACGCGGCGACCTGCTGGTCGAGGAGTCCTGGGTGGACCCCTCGGGCCGGGAGATCGCCGTCCCGCCCCCCGCCGCCTGCCCGCCCCCGGCGGGGGTGGACGTCCGCTCCGAGCGGGCCCAGATCCTCAGGGAGGAATGCCTGGTCGCCGAGGGCTACCGCCGGGCGGTCTACCACCACCCCGTGGACCGGTTCTGGCGCTTCCAGTGGACCGAGACGGCCATCCTGCTCACCGCCGCCCTCGCCCTCGGCGCCCTCGCCGTCCTCCGCACCCTCCGCCACCGCGGCTGAACCGCAGGTCGTCCGGAGCCGTCACCTGAAGTCCACATCGGCATACGGCAGGCCGCCGGACAGTGACGGGAAGCCGGGGCCGCGGTCGAAGAAGGGCGCGTTTCCGGGGAGCAGGGCGCGGAGCTCGGCTCGGCGGCGGGCGGTGGCCTCGGCGTCGACCGTCGGCGCGTCCACGGGATTCGGGCCGTCCGCGTCGTGGGAGCCGTACGAGCTGTACAGGCCATCCGGGACAGCGGCGGTGGCCGACCCGTCGGGGAGGCGCAGGATCACCCCGTAGTCGTCGCGGGCGCTCTCCGGCGAGACCTTGCCGTCGCGGACGTCGGCGGCCACCGCCTCCGGGTCGCGGTCCAGCGGGCAGCCCCAGCCGCCGCCCCCGGTGGTGCGCACCCGGATGACCTCGCCCGCGCGGACCGGGGCGTCGTCCACCAGGCCCTCCATCGCCCGGCCCTCGATCTCCACGGAGAACGGCCGCCCGGCCCGCCCGCCGTTCACCCCCCAGCACGACAGGATCGACCGGTCGGCGATGGACATGAACGAGGCGTCGCGCAGCATCCGGATGTGCTTGTCGTAGCCGAGGCCGCCCCGGTGGAGGCCGGGGCCGCCGGAGTCGCACGCCAGGCCAAGCCGCTCGACCCGCAGCGGCCAGCGGGACTCGGCGAACTCCACCGGGATGTTCCGCGAGTCGGGCACGACGTGGATGGTGTCCTCGCCGTCGGCGTACCACCGGCCGCCCGAGCCGCCACCGAGGACCTCCCGCATCAGGTACGGCGCGCCGTCCGCGCCGGTCCCGTGGACGCCGGTGTAGCGGATGGTCTCCTGGTCGGCCGGCATCCGCCCGCCGGTCGCCTTGGCCAGCACCCCGGCCAGCACGCCGAGCAGCCGCAGGATCACGAACGTGCGGGCGTTGGTGGGGGCCGGGAAGATCGGGGTGAGCAGCGTGCCCTTCTCCGGGAAGCGCATCCCGATCAGCGGGACGACGCCCTCGTTGACGTCCAGCCCGGCCATCCGCTCGGGGGTGTCGGCGAGGTTGCGCAGGATCGGCGCGAGCCACTTCTTCAGGAACACCCCGCCGGCGTAGTCGCCGGCGTGGTTGATCGGCCCCTTCGCCTGCGGTGAGGTGCCGGTGAAGTCGATGACCAGCGGCACGGCGGCGGAGTGGTCGACGGTGAGGGTGATCCGCTGGGCGTGCAGCCGGGGCGGGTCGACGCCGTCGTGCTCGGCGTAGTCCTCCCAGACGTGGACCCCCTCGGGGATCTTCGCCAGCAGCTCCCTGCGGAACGTCTCGGCGGTGTTCGCGACGATCGCGTCGAAGCACGCCTCGACCGCCTCGCGCCCGTAGCGGGCGAACAGCTCCGCCAGCCGCCGGGCGCCCATCAGGCAGGCCGAGCACTCGGCGTCCAGATCGCCGGCCAGCGAGTCGGGCATGCGGGAGTTGCGGGTCATGATGGTCAGCGCCGCCCGGTTGGGCACGCCCCGGTCCCACAGCCTGATCGGCGGGACCATGAGGCCCTCCTCGAACACGCTGCGCGCGTGCGAGGGCATCGACCCCGGGACCGTCCCGCCGATGTCGTCGTGGTGCCCGAACGCCTGCACGAAGGCCACCACGTCGCCGTCGTGGAAGACCGGGACCGTCACGCACAGGTCGGGCAGATGGCCGATGCCGCCCTCGGACAGGTAGACGTCGTTGTGGAAGAACACGTCACCGGGGTTCATCTCCGCGACCGGGAAGTCGCGGACCACGGGCTGGACCAGCGCCGAGTACGACCTGCCGGTGAGCTTGCGCAGCCGTACGTCGTGGATGCCGGCGCGGAAGTCGTGGGCGTCACGGATCATCGGCGAGCGGGCGGTGCGGGCGATGGCGGTCTCGACCTCCCGCTCCACCGAGGCGAGCGTGCCCTCGACGATCTCCACCAGCACCGGATCGGCCGCGCTCATCGGTCGCTCACCACTCCTCGCCCGCTCCGCGGGCCACGCCCGGCTCGCTCCCGCTTTCCGCCATCGGCTCTCCCTCGCTCAAGATTCACGGCGCACCTCCAGGTTCCCGTACTCGTCCATCCGCGCCGTGAAGCCCGGGTGCAGCGGCAGCGTGGAGCCGTACTCCTCGATGACGGCCGGGCCGCGGACGGTCGTCCCGGGGGCCAGCGCGGCGCGGCGGTGGATCGGCACCCGCGCCCACCCGTCGTAGAAGACCTCCCGGACCGACGCCGGCGGCGGGGGTTCCGCGACACCGTACGGCCTGCGCCGGATGGCCGGGCGGGTGATCGGGCCGATGCCGGAGACGCGGAGGCTGACCCATTCGACGCCGTGGCGGGGGTCATCGGGGTAGCCGTACCCGTACAGCCGCCGGTGGGCCTCGTGGAAGCGGGCCAGCACCTCGGCCCGCCACGCCTCGTCCGGCGGCCCGGCCGGTACGGGCACCCGCACCTCGTACGCCTGGCCGTAGTAGCGCAGGTCGGCGCTGCGGGCGTAGACGTGCCGGTCGGCGGGGAACCCCTCGCGGGTCAGGGCCGCGGCGGCCCGCTCCTCCAGCTCGCCGAAGACGTCGGCGGCGTCGGCGAGGGAGAGGTCCCGGGTGACGAAGGTGCGCACGTAGTCGTCCTTGACGTCCACGGTGAGCAGGCCGAACGCCGACACGTTGCCCGGGTCGGGCGGCACCAGCACCGAAGGCAGTCCGAGGATGTCGATCAGGCGGCACGCGAGCAGCGGGCCCGAGCCGCCGAACGCCACCATGGGGAAGTCGCGCACGTCCAGGCCCCGTCCGACGGTGATCCGGCGGATCGCGTTGGACTGGTTGAAGGCGCTGATCTCCAGGATGCCGGCGGCGGTCCGCTCGGCGCTCAGCCCCAGCTTGCCCGCCAGCTCCTCGACGCCCCGCCGCGCGGCGCCGGCGTCGAGCGGGATCTCCCCGCCCAGCAGGTACGGCGGGACCCGGCCGAGGAAGACGTGCGCGTCGGTGACGGTGACGTCGGTGCCGCCGCGGCCGTAGCAGAGCGGCCCGGGGTCGGCCCCGGCCGACCGCGGCCCGGCCTTGAGCGTCCCCTCGGGTGAGATCCACGCGACGGAGCCCCCGCCCGCGCCGACGGTCACCATGTCGATCATCGGGATCTTGCACGGATAGCGGCCGACGGAACCCTCCGTGGTCAGCGACGGCTCACCGTCGACCACCACCGCGACATCGGTGGAGGTGCCGCCGCCGTCCAGGGTGATCACCGACGGATGCCCGGCGGTGGAGGCGATCAGCGCGGCGCCGAGCGCGCCCGCCGCCGGGCCGGAGAGCACCGTGGTGACGGGCCGGTGGACGACCTCGGCCGCCGACAGCATGCCGCCGTTGCTCTTCATGACCGAGAACGGCATGCCGAGCCGTTCGGCGAGCCCGGCGATGTAGCGGCGCACGGTCGGCTTGACCGCGGCGTCCACCAGGGTCGTGACGGATCGCTCGTACTCGCGGTACTCACGCAGCACGTCGCTGGAGATCGAGACGACCGCCTCGGGGTGCTCCCGTGCCAGGATCTCGCGCATGCGCAGCTCGTGCGCGGGATTCGCGTAGGAGTGCAGGAAGCACACGCCGATCGCGGTGATCCCCCGCTCCCGGAACCACCTGGCCGCCGCCACGGCCTCCTCGTCGTCGAACGGCCGGACCTCGGCGCCGGTGTGGTCCAGGCGCCCGCCGACGGTCCTGACCCGGTGCACCGGGACGATCCTCGGCGGTTTCACCCAGAAGTAGGAGTTGCCGTAGCCGTCCGGGACGCTCTGCCGGGCGATCTCCAGGATGAACTCGAACCCCTCGGTGGTGACGAACCCGAGGCCGGAGACGCGGTCCTCCAGGAGCTGGTTGGTGGCCACGGTCGTGCCGTGCACGACCGCGCTCACCCCCTCCAGGCGGTCGCCCCTGTCACCGACCTCGGTCCCGACACCGCCCTCACCCTCCGCTCCGGCCTCGGCTGCGGCCCTGGCCGCGGCGAGGACCTTGCGCACCCCCTCCATGAACCCGTCCGCCGGGTCGGCGGGCGTGGAGGGGGTCTTGACGGTGGTGATCTCCCCGGTCCGCTCGTCCACCGCGACCACGTCGGTGAACGTGCCGCCGGTGTCGACCCCGATACGGACGCTGCGCATGCTCCCGTGTCTACCCAGTACGGCGGTCCCGGCGAATCGGCGGAGAATGCCGAAGCGACCCGGCACGGTTGGGCACTCTTCGGGGTACCGGCGGGGAACTCACGGGCGGACCTTCGTCGACGACCACGGCGATGACGAGCCCGGCCTTCGATCCCAGATGTTTCTTCACCGGCGGGATCTTCCATGCCTTGAGATGGGGCCGGTGTCCAGGAGCGTGGCGGTCATCCCGATCGATTGAACCGCTCCATCAGCAGGTCTTCGACCCGTTCCGACAGATCACCTTCTCCGGATGCGCCGATCCCGGCGATCGGCAGACGACGCCGAACCGGCTCAGGCGGTTCGGGATCTGCCTTCACCGAAGGCAGGAGGCGACGCGTCCGGGCCGGCGAAAACCGGTCCACCGGACGACGAAGCTCCTCATCGGCGTGTCCGGCCCCCATGACCACGAGCCTACGACTTCATGCCTTGATCGAACCGGCTTCTTTCCATTCGCCGCTTCACGATTCGAGGCCGGCGGAGAAGCGTGTGAGGCGATCTTGGGCCAGTCGTCGGCGTTCCGCTGGAAGGCGGCACGCGTTCATCGCCGTCCGCAGGAGATCAGGATCGAATCCGTGGGAGCCCATGTGATCAAGGAGAGGTTCGTAGCGATCGGGCCGATCCCGTAGGAGCTCCGTGGCCAGCCGGAGTTCCAGGCGGACCACGGGGACGCGGTGAGAGCCGCACGGGATCACGACGTAGTGCCGCCACGGGCCGGGGCCGACGCATTCCAGGCCGTCCGAGTCGGTCTGCCGCTCCACGGTGCTGATCTCTGTCGTCACCCCGTCGATCTCGTACCTGGTGAAGTACTGCGATGACTCCGGGATCCAGGCGGCCGGGTGGAGGCACGGAAACGACGAGAGGGCCGCGGCGAACGTGTCCACGTCCTCTCGCCTGGCCACCAGGAGATCGATGTCCCCGGCCGGGAGACGGACGCCCTGCAGGAGAGCGGCACCGGTGCCGCCCACCCGGTAGTCGAGGCCGGTGCCTGTGGCTCTCAAGGCCGTGAGCGCCGTGTCCAGCGTGGTCATGACGTCCGTCAGCCGCAGGGATGGTTCGCCTTCGCCCATGCGGGCCAGGGTATTGGTCACGGCGGGAGACCAGAAGCCCCATGGGCGCGGGCAGGAGCCGCGCGTGTGCGTGACGGCGGATCTTCGCCGGGCGGTGGCCTCCCTGGGACCGGCGGGAACTCCAGGGCCGTCGCGATCGCTGAACAGGTGACCGTCATCTCCGACGCATCCCCGACGTGGAAGGCATCGCCCGTGCGCAGCTCGTTCTTCGGCAACCTGGACCAGGACCAGGTCCCCGGCCACTTCGTCCTGCAGAACGCCAGGATGCTGCGGGTCCAGCTCAACGGTGAGGTGCTCGCGCGCCAGGGGTCGATGGTGGCCTTCCAAGGGAAGATGGACTTCGACTACGAGGGCGGCGGGGTCGGCAAGCTACTGAAGAAGATGGTCACCGGCGAGGGCGCGCCGCTGATGCGGGTCCGCGGGCAGGGCATGCTCTTCCTCGCCGACAACGCCCAGGATGTACACCTGTTCTACCTGGAGAACGACGCGATCACCGTCAACGGGACGAACCTGCTGGCCTTCGACCCACAGCTCTCCTGGGACATCCACCGGGTGCAGGGCGCGGGCATCGCGGCCGGGGGCCTGTTCAACACGACGCTCACCGGCACCGGCTGGGTCGCGGTCACCGCGCACGGCACTCCGGCGCTGCTCGACACCTCCTGGGGGCCGACGTTCGCCGACAGCCAGTCGGCGGTGTGCTGGAGCGCCGGGCTGGGCGTGGGGATCAACCGCACCTTCAAGGCGGCGGCGCTCATCGGGCGCGGGAGCGGCGAGGCCGTACAGCTCGCCTTCCAGGGGCAGGGGTTCGTCCTGGTCCAGGCGAGCGAGGGCCCGATCGTGCCGCAGCCGCGCGGCTGACCCGCCGGAGGACGAAGATCCGCCCGGCGGGAAGGTTCTCCCGCCGGGCGGCAGGGCCGTGCTCAGCGGCGGCGCGGGCCCATGATGGAGCCGATCACCGCGTCCGCGTCGTGCGCGTGGACCTTCGCGGCCAGCCGGATGGCCATCTCGTTGGTACGGCGCAGCTCCGCCTCGGCCCGGTCCTTGCCGGACTGGCCGACCTGGACGCCGAAGTAGGCGCCGATGATCGCGCCCGACACCCCGACCAGGCCGGCGAACGGTGCGGCGCTCTCACCGGCGCGCAGGGCGATCACGACGAACGCGACGAGGATGACCAGCAGTCCGGTGAGGACGACGTAGAACCCGTAGCGCCAGCGGGCCGCCTCGGCCTTGGCGGCGACGACCTCGTCCTCGGTCATCATCGCGGTGAGCGCGGGGATCTCCCCGGTCTCGGCGGCCTTGACCGGACCGGCGCCCGAAGGCGCAGGGGCGGTCGCGGCGGGTTTCCGGCCCGTGGAGTTCCTGTCGACGCCGTCGACGGGGGGCATGGAGGGTTTCGTGGTCGTCACGGGCTCTCCCACTCTCTCAAGGTCAAAAGGGGATCTCCCTCTCTGTTCACATGGTGCCGGATCCGGCCGGACTCGGCCGTGCCGGCAAAGGACCTGTTAATTCCTACCAGCGCACCGTCCGCCCAAACACCCCGCCCCGACCCACTAGGCTGGCGGCCCGTGACCGAATCGTCCGCGCTTTCGACCGTTCCCCCCAGAACCCGGGACGGGGTGCTGCGCTTCTACTTCGGCCCGATGGACTGCGGCAAGTCCACCCTGGCCCTGCAGATGAACTACAACCACGGCCGTCAGGGCAGGCGCGGTCTCGTGCTGACCAAGCACGACCGCTCAGGCGGGCCGAAGGTCACCAGCCGGATCGGGCTCGACAGCGAGGCCATCGAGGTGGAGGACGACCTCGACCTGATGGCCCTGGTCCGGCGGCACGAGCCCGTCGACTACGTCATCTGCGACGAGGCGTGCTTCTACACCGTGGACCAGATCGAGCAGCTCGCCGACCTCGCCGACCACCACGGCGTCGACGTCTACGCCTTCGGGCTGGCCTCGGACTTCCGGTCGCAGATGTTCCCCGCCGCCCAGCGCCTGTTCGAGCTGGCCGACGAGATCAGCCGCCTGCAGGTCGAGGTCCTGTGCTGGTGCGGGCGTCCCGGCCTGCTGAACGCCCGCGTGGTCGGCGACAAGATGGTCCACACCGGCGAGCAGGTCGTCATCGGCGACACCGACGCCGCCCCGATCCGCTACCGGGTGCTGTGCCGGCGGCACCACCGCGCGGGCGACCTCGGCGGGGGCTGACCGGGCCCGGCGTCCTCACCGGGCCTCCGGGCCGCCGGACCACCGCCTCCGGGTCGCCGGGGCCTCCTCTCTCCGTGGCCCCGGCGGAAGGGGCGGGTCAGCCCTTCTCGGCGCCGCTGGTCAGTCCCTCGGTGAGCAGCCGCTCGGTGAACAGGAACAGCAGGACCACCGGCACCGTGATGATGACCGATCCGGCCATGAGCGTGGTGGTGGGGACCTCCGCGCCGCCGGACAGCTGGGACAGCCCCAGCGACACGGTCCACCGTTCCCGGCGGTCGACGAGGAAGAGCAGGGCGAACAGGAACTCGTTCCAGGCGATCATGAAGACGAACAGGGCGGTGGCGATGACGGAGGGCATGGCCAGCGGCAGGCTGATCCGGCGGATGACGCCGAGCCGGCCGAGGCCGTCCACCAGGCCCGCCTCCTCCACGCTCTCGGGCAACGCGTCGAAGTAGTTGCGCAGCATGTAGACGGCCACCGGCACCGTCTGGGCGACGTAGACGAGCACCAGGCCGGCCAGCGAGCCGCGCAGGTGCAGGCGGGTGAGGAGCACGAAGAGCGGGATCGCCACGACGATGCTCGGGAACAGGTAGACGGCCAGGAACAGGACGCCGACCTTCCGGCGGCCGAAGAACGGCAGCCGGCTCACCGCGTACGCGCCGGGGATGGAGACCAGGAGGGTCGCCAGCACGCAGCCGACGGCGACGAGGGTGCTGTTGCCCAGCAGCCCGAGGAAGCCCTGCCCTCCGGCGTCCACCGGGGCCAGCACCTGCCGGTAGGTGGACGTCGTGAGGTCGCCGAAGGCGCCGAACACCGCCAGCGGGTCCCGCAGCAGGTCGCTGATCGGCCGCACCGACAGCGCGAGCATGTAGGCGAACGGGACCAGGGTGGCGACCAGCGCCAGGACGATCACCATCGGGCGGGCGACGCCCAGCGCCGTCCGCTCGACACGGTCCCGGCTCCAGGGCCGGCGCGCCGGGCGGGCGCGGGCGACCGCCCGGCTCTCCTCTGCGGTCGTCACGGTGACTCCTCTCCGCGGCGCCGCAGCAGCCACATGTAGGCGCCGATGAGCACGACGAGGATGGCGGCCAGGACCACGGACTGGGCCGCGGCCGCGCCCACGTTGCGCTGCACGGTGAGCAGCTCGTAGACCCGCACGCTGACGACCTCGGTCCCGGCGCCGCCTCCGGTGAGGAGGAAGACGTCGTCGAACTCGTTGAACGTCCAGATGGTGCGCAGCACCACCAGCACCGCGATGACGGGCATCAGCTGCGGGAGGATCACGTGGCGGAACGACTGCAGCGGGGTGGCGCCGTCCACGGTGGCGGCCTCCTCGACGCTGTGGGGCATCGCCTGCAGCCGGGCGAGCAGGAACAGGAACGCGAAGGGGAAGTACCGCCACCCCTCGAACGCGATCAGCGTGAGCAGCGCGGTCGGCACCGTGAGGTGCAGACCCAGGAGCGACAGCTCGCCCGTCGGCTGGGACAGGAACGCCACCGGGTCGTCCCACCCCAGCAGGCGTGTGCCCACGGCGTTGACGATCCCGAACTCGGGGTTGAGCATGACGCGCCACACGAAGGTCACCGCCACCACCGGGGCGATGTACGGCAGGAGCATGGCGGCCCTGACGAGTCCCCGGCCGCGGAAGGGCCGCCGGAGCGCCAGGGCCACCGCCAGCCCCAGTGAGACGGACAGCGCCGTGGCCCCGGCGGTGTAGGCGAGCGTGGTCACCAGGCCCTCCCCCAGCTCCCCGGAGGTGAGGACCCGCTGGAAGTTGGCCAGGGTGAGGTTGTCGAACAGCCCGGCCCGCCCGATGCTGAGCAGGCGCATCCGCTGGAACGCGATGAGCAGCGACCACAGCAGCGGGACGACCACGATCGCGAGCACGATGACGAGGGTCGGGGAGATGAGCAGGAGCCCGGTGCGCGCGTCCCTCCTGCGGAGGCCGCCCGCCGGTTCCTCCGGGTGGTTCTTTCTCATGGGGTGGCCTCCCGGGCGCGTCAGGAGCCGATCTCTTCCTTGAGGGACCTGACCTTGCGGGCGGCCTCGCCGGCCGCCTTCGCCGGGTCACCGCCCGAGCCGATGAGGTCGGCCAGCGCCCTGGGGACGATGAACTGGCCGGCGGCGGCCCCGGCGAGTTCGCCCTGCCCCTGGGAGACGCCCCAGCGGGCGAAGGACTCGGGGCTCTTCATCACCGATTCCAGGACGTCCTCGCCGTAGAAGCGTGAGAGGGGCTCCTTGCGGTCCACGCCCGCCTTCATGTCCTTCCAGGCGGTCAGGTAGCGCCGCGGGTCGTCCTTGGTGCCCTGCCGTACCGGGACCTTGCCCTCGGGGGAGACGGCGAGCCACTTCTCGTAGCCGTCGCCCATCATGTATCCCACGAACTTCCGCGCCTCGGCGCTCGGGGCGCCCTTGACGACCGCCCAGGAGACGATCTCGCCGAAGGTGACCGGAGCGGTGCCCTTCGGGCCGCGCAGCGCGCTGACGACGCCGGTGTTCTTCGCCAGGAAGGTCTTGTCGTCCTTGCACTCCGGGCAGGAGGGCAGGGCGTCGTCGCGGAGCCCGGCCAGCTCGTCGAGCAGGAAGGACGACCAGATCGTCATCGCGGCCCTGCCGGAGAAGTAGGACGCCCGCGTGGTGTCGGCGTCCTGGTTGCCGCGCACCGAGTGGTCGCGGAGCAGTCCGGAGTAGAACCCGAACGCCTCGGCGCAGCCGGGGCTGTCCAGGGCGACGTCGCCGTTCGCGCCGACCAGGTCGCAGCCGTTGGCCAGGGCCAGCGACTCGAAGCTCTGCTGGGTGAAGGAGTCGCCGGGCGCGGTGCCGGCGACGATGCCCGTCGTGCCGTCCCTGCCGAGCGTCCGGGCGGCCTTGCTGATCGCGTCGTAGGTGTCCGGGGCGGCCAGGCCGGCCTTGTCGAAGAGGTCCTTGCGGTAGAAGAGCAGCTGCGCCCATCCGTCGCTGGGCACGGCGAGCTGGGCGCCCTTGCCACGGGTCAGTTTCAGGGCCTGCTCGGTGAAGGTGTCCTCCCCCAGGTCGCCGACGACGGCGGCGGCGGTCTCGGTGTCGAGCAGGTCGTCGGTGAGCAGGCGGTTGACGGCCGTCAGCGGGAGGGCGCCGATCACGTCGGGCAGGTCGTCGGCCGCGGCGGCCGACGACAGGACGCTCGTGAGCTGGTCCTCGGCGACCGGCACCAGCTTGGCCGGAACCCCGGTGGCCTTGGTGAAGTCGGCGAGGATGCGTTTCTGCGCCTCCACCCGGTCGGCGACGTCCTCGACCGTCCAGACCGTCAGTGACCGGTCGGAGCCGTCGCTCCCGCCTCCCTCTCCCCCCTCTCCTCCGCAGGCCGACAGGAGGACGGCGACCGGCAGTGCGAGGGCGAGGAGTCGTGTCCTTCGACGGAACATCGTCATGTTGTCCTTCCGGCCGCCGCCTCCGGCGGGCGGCCGCCGCGCGGCGCGGCCCGCGGACACCGGACGGAGCGCGAGAGATGGGGTGAGGGAGCGCTCCTCTGCCCGGCGTTCCACCGATGAAACGGACAGCCGCTATCAGGACATGTCAGCGATGTCCGAAAGCCGGGCGGCGAGCCGGTCGACGTCTCCGTCGACCAGCGCGGACACGGCCCGCCACCAGGCGAACCACTCCCCGCTGCGCCACATCCAGTCGGCCCGGTCGACCGCCGCCACCACGTCGCCCCTGGTCCGCCACGGCTCACCGGCCTGCCGCGCGGAGGCACCGTTGTCCAGGGCCCAGGCGCGCAGGGTCCGGGCGACGTCGTCGTCGACGGGCTCGGCGTAGGGGTCGGGGTCCTCCCCCAGCGGGTGCGGGCCGAGGCCGGCCGCCACACCCCAGCTCCACTGGGCCTCGGCGGGGCGGGAGTAGCGCAAAGAGTCGAAGTCGAGGTTGGAGCCCAGCTCACCGTCGGGGCGCCTGACCACCAGCGCGTCGAGCCGGCCGCCCGCGTCGAAGGCGACGACGAGGCGCCGGCCGGGCTCGGCGTCCCGCGGCAGGCCGACGCGGTCCTCGGCCTGCCAGGAGTTCAGGTCGGCCGCACCCGCCGGCGGGCCCCACACCTCGTCGGCGGCGTCGTCGGCGATCCAGGCGGCGAGCATCTCCAGCACGGTCAGGTCGGTCCACGGGTCGATGGCGGTCGCGGCCGAGAGCGCCTCGTCCGGCGCGGGCAGCTTGTCGCCGCGGGCCCGCCGCCACCACTCCTCCCCCAGGTCGCGGGTACCGACCAGCAGGGCGGCCACCGCCGAGAGCTCGGTGGAGCGGCGGGTGAGCGGCGCTCCGCGCGCCAGCTCCGCGCATCGCTCGACACGACCGGCCCCCAGCGCCGTCTCCGCCTCGCGGAGCAGGGCGCCGCCCTGGGGTCTCTCCGTGCCCAGCAGACTCGTGACGAGCCTTCTGGCCTCGGTCCGGGCATCCTCCGCACGTGCCTCCCGCATACCCGCCACGTTACGCCGGAGGACCCTCAGGCGCGAGGCTCACCGGGCGGGATGGCCGTGCCGTCCTCCGGTGCGCCGCCGCGGTAGGCGGCGCGGCCGACCATGTAGGCGGCCACCGCCGCCGTGATCACCTGGAAGACCGCGGCCAGCAGCAGCGGCCCGGCCGTCGCCCAGGTGGGGCGGTGCAGCCACATGGCGAGCAGCACCAGGTGCAGGCTGAGCACCTGGGGTTTGGTGGCGGCGTGCATGCGGGCGAGGGTGGCCGGGAAGCGGACCATCCCCACCCCGGCGACGAACGCCAGCGCGGCGCCCAGCAGCAGGCACGCCGCGGCGGCGGCGTCCAGGACGGTCACCGCGCCCGCCCGGCGAAGAACCTGGCCAGCGAGACCGATCCGACGAACCCCAGCAGGGTCAGCACCGGCAGCAGCGGCAGCGCCGAGTACTGGCCGCGCGCGACCGCCGCCGCGCCGATCACGCACATCACCACGGCGGTCATGACGTCCAGGGCGATCGCACGGTCCAGCATGGACGGGCCGCGCACCAGCCGGTACAGCGTCATCGCCGCCGCGCCGCCGAGCAGCGCCAGCACCACCGGGTACACCATCGCCGTCATCGCAGCTCCTCCCTGTCGGCGGTGGTGCCGAAGGCCGCCACGATGCGCGCCTCCAGCTTCGCCACATCCGCCCGTACCATCCTCTGCACGTCTCCGGTGGGCCCGAGGACGTGCAGGAGCAGTTCCCCCTCCGTCAGGCGGGCCTCCAGCACGAGGCTGCCGGGCAGCGCCGACAGCGCCACCACGGTCAGCACCGCCATCACCTCCGATGAGGTGCGCAGCCGTACCTCGACGATCTCCATCGGCGGCACCGTGCCGAAGCGCAGCGCCCAGAACGCGACCCGGGCGCTGGAGACCACCAGGTCGGCGGCGAAGCCGGTCAGGAAGACCAGCAGCCCGACCGGGTGGACGCGCAGCGCGGGCTCGCGGGCCGGCAGCGGCAGCAGCCAGACGACGGCCAGCGCGGCGAGCAGCCCGCCCAGGATGTTGGCGACGCTCAGCTCGCCCCACAGCAGCAGCCAGACCAGCGTCAGCCAGGCCACCGTGCGGGGCGGGACGGGCCTGCCGAGCAGCCGGGGCGCGCGGCCGCCGTCCGGCCGGATCACCGGCCGCCCCCGAGGACGGCCGAGACGTACGGTTTACGGGCCAGCAGCTCCGCGGCGGTCCGTACGGTGAACGCGCTCAGCGGCCCGGCCAGCACGGTGTAGGAGAGGCCCAGCGCCACCAGCGCGGCCGTGGCGCCGATCATCGGGAGAGGCATCCGCACGCTGGTGACGATCTCCCTGCCGGTGATCCCCTCGGTGCCCCGCGCCCGGCCCGCGCCCGGCTCCCCGGAGCCGGGCCCGCCGGGTCCGCCCGATTCGCCGGGTCCGCCGGGTCCGCCCGGTCCCCCGCGTTCCCCGGCGCCCCCGAAGCCTCCCGCGCTCTCCGAGCCCTCCGAACCCTGGGAGCCCTCTGAGCCCTCCGGACCCTCTGAAGACTCCTCCCCCTCCAGCACGACGCCCGCCCCGGTCACGTCCGGCGGCGGCGTCCGCCAGAAGGCCCTGTTCCAGGTCATGGCCACCGCGTACAGGGTGAGCAGGCTGGTCACCAGCCCTCCGGCGACCAGGATCAGCGCCACCGGGCTCCCGTCGGCCACCCCCGCCCGGACCAGCGCCAGCTTGCCCAGGAAGCCCGACATCGGGGGGATCCCGGCGAGGTTCATCGCGGGGACGAAGAAGAGCACCGAGATCAGCGGCGCGAGGCCCAGCAGCCCGCCCAGGCGGTCCACCGAGGTCGTGCCGGTGCGGCGCTCGATCATCCCGGCCACCAGGAACAGGCTGGTCTGCACGGTGATGTGGTGGACCGCGTAGAGGACCGCGCCGGCCACCCCGCCGACGGAGAAGAGCGCGACGCCGAACACCATGTAGCCGATGTGGCTGACCAGGGTGAAGGAGAGCATCCGCTTGATGTCGGTCTGGGCGACCGCCCCGAGCACCCCCAGCAGCATGGTGGCCAGCGCCGCCCACATCAGCAGGCCGCCCACCGGGCCGCCGGGGAACAGCAGCGCCTCCAGCCGGATGATCGAGTAGACGCCGACCTTGGTCAGCAGCCCGGCGAACAGCGCCGTCGCGGGCGCGGGCGCGGTCGGGTAGGAGTCGGGCAGCCACCCCGACATCGGGAACACCGCGGCCTTGACCACGAAGACCAGCAGCAGCGTCAGCTCCACCAGCAGCCTCACCGAACCCGGCAGCGGCGTGAACCGCTCGGCGAGCTGGGCCATCGAGACGGTGCCGGTCGCGCCGTAGGTCACCGCGATGGCGACCAGGAACAGCATCGACGACACCAGGGCCACCACCGCGTAGGTGGCGCCCGCCCGGACCCGCGACTCCGTCCCGCCGAAGGTCAGCAGCACGTACGACCCGCTGAGCAGCATCTCGAAGGCGACGAAGAGGTTGAACAGGTCGCCGGTCAGGAACGCGTCGGACACGCCGGCGGACATGATCAGGTAGGCCGGGTGGAAGATCGCCAGCGGTGCGGCCTGCTCCTGGTCGGCGTACGCCTGCGCCTGGGCGAAGACCATCACGCACAGCGTCACCGCCGAGGAGACCGCCAGCATGACGGTGGCGAGCCTGTCGGCGACCAGTGAGATGCCGAACGGCGCCGGCCAGCCGCCGGCGTCCGTCACCAGCGGCCCCCGCCGGTCGGCCGCCACCAGCAGGGCCAGCGACACCGCCAGCACGATCGCGAGGGTGCCCACGCTGATGAGCGCCTGGGTCCGGCGCAGCCGGCCGCCGATGGCCAGCTTCAGACCGGCGGCCAGCAGCGGCAGCACCACGGGCACGGGGATCAGGGCCTCCATCAGTCCTCGCCCTCCAGGTCCGGGTCGTCGGCCCTGGCCTGCCGTGACCGGTCGGCCCGGATGGCGGCCCGCATCGCCTCCCGGGCCTCGCGGCGGCGGGCCCGCAGCCGCTCGCGGACCTCCCGCTCGCGCTCGGCCAGCTCGCGTTCCCGGCGGGCGAACTCCTCGCGGATCCGGCGGACCCGCTCGTGGCGTTCGCGCCGGGACTCCTCCTCGGCGCGCCGGGTCTCGGCGCGCCGTTCGGCGATCCGCTCGGGGGACTGCGCCTCCCCGTGCTCGCGGACCCAGCGGTCGAGCTCGGCGCCGGCCTCGTCGATCCGCTGCCGCATCTCCCGGGCCTCGCGGCGTTCGCGCTCGTGCCGGGCGGTGTCCAGGCGGGCCAGCTCGGCGCGCTGCCCGGCGACCAGCCTGCGGTAGGCCCTCCGCCGTTCGCGCACCGCCTCGGCGATCTCGCCGCGCCGGGAGCGCAGCCGCACCCGGCGGTCCTCGGTGTCGTCCTGCACCTCGTCGCCGCCGGTGAGCTGCCAGGACCGGTGGACCATGGACAGCAGGAACGCGGTGACGCCCAGGGTGATCACGATGGCGGTGAGCACCATCACCTGCGGCAGCGGGTCGGCCATCCGGGCCGGATCGGAGACGCCGAGGATCGGTGGTTCCCCCGGCGGGCCGGAGACCGTGACGATCAGCAGGTTCACCCCGTTGCCGAGGAGGATGACGCCGGCCAGCAGCCGCACCAGGCTGCGTTCCAGAAGGAGCGCCGCCCCGACCGCGATCAGGATCGCGGAGGCGGCGATCGGCAGCAGCGGGACGCTCACCGGGTCTCCTCCTCCTCGATCTGCCGGTCCAGCTCGGCGCCCAGGCTGCGCAGGATGTCCTGGACCATGCCGAGCACCGTCAGGTAGATCCCGAGGTCGAACAGCAGGATGGTGGACAGGTGGACCTTCCCGGCCAGGGGGACGGCCAGGTCGGCGGAGAACGCGCGCAGCGGCGCGCCTCCGAACGCCATGCCCAGGGCCGCGGACACCACCGACAGCACCAGGCCCAGCCCCATCAGCACCCCGGCGCCGGTCGGCGCGGCGACGGCCAGCTCGTACCGGCCCCCGGCGAGATAGCGGACGACAAGGGACAGCCCGGCCACGATGCCGCCGGCGAACCCGCCGCCCACCGAGCCGTGCCCGGTGAACAGCAGGAAGACCGAGACGAGCAGCAGGGTGTGGAAGATCATGCGCGCGATGACCTCCAGGACCGCCGCCCGCTCCCCCTGCGGCAGGGTCGCCGTCAGCCAGTAGGTCCGGCCCGGCGGCCTGCGGTGCCCGGCGGGGGGCCGCTCCAGCGCGTAGGTGCGGCGGCGCAGGAAGACCAGGCTGGTCACCCCCAGGGTGAGGACGACGAGGACGGTGCTCTCCCCCAGGGTGTCCCAGGCCCTGATGTCCACCAGCAGCGCGCTGACGATGTTGGAGGCTTTCGCCTGCTCCGCCGGCCCGGCCAGCAGCGTCCCGACCGGCGTCTCCGACCGCGCGTTGACCGCCAGCGCCCCGGCGCCGGCCGCGACGAGGCCGGTGACCGCCCCGAGCACGGCGCGTACGGCCAGCGGCACCCTGGGCCGCTGCTCCTCCTGCGGGACGATCGGGAGCCTGCGCAGCACCAGCACGAAAGCCACCAGGCTCAGCGTCTCGACGAGGAGCTGGGTCAGCGCCAGGTCGGGTGAGCCGTGGGAGAGGAACAGCAGCGCGGTGCCGTACCCGGTGAGCCCGACCAGCAGCGCTAGCACGACGTGGGAGCGGGCGAACGGCGCGAGGACGGCGGTGACGGCGAGGAGGAGCCCCACGACGGGCTGCTCGGCGCGTTCCCACAGGACGACGACCGGTCCCACCGTGGTGACGGGCCCGTACAGCAGCGCGAAGACCGCGATGCCCGCCAGGGTGATGAACGCGATCATCAGGTAGTCGGGGAGGGAGCCGCGCTGGACGACGCCGGTGAGCTGCCCGGCGAAGCGGTTCATGCCGCGTACGAGCGCCCAGTAGACCCGTCCGGAGTCGATCGTGCGCAGCAGCCGCCCGGCCCGCGCCCCCCGGTCCCCGGCGGCGAAGATCAGCGCACCCCCGGCCAGGGCGGCGGCGGACAGCAGCAGCGGGACGGGCGCGCCGCTCCACAGCGCGAGGTGGGCCTCGTGGCCGGGGTCGGCGAAGGTGGCGGTGTAGGGCTCCACGGCATGGCCGTACCGGGAGGCGAGGAGGGCGGCGACCGGCCCGAGCACGGCGAGCAGGGCGGGCGGCAGGAACGTCGCGACGCCGTAGGGCGCCATCGGGGTCGGTTCCCGGCCCGGCGGGCTCCCGAAGGCCCCGGCGAGGAAGCGCAGGCTGTAGGCGGCGGTCAGCGCCGAGCCGAGCACCACCCCGGCCAGCGTCGCCACCTGGGCGGGCCCGCCGCCGAGCAGCGACTCGAAGGCAGCCTCCTTGGCGGAGAACCCGAAGAAGAGCGGCACGCCCGCCATGGAGGCCGCGGAGGCCGTCGCGACCGCGCACAGCCAGGGCGCCGAGCGCCGCAGGCCGCTCAGCGCGCGCAGGTCGCGGGTCCCGGCCGCGTGGTCGACGATCCCGACGACCAGGAACAGCGACGCCTTGAACAGGGCGTGCGCGCCCAGCATCGCGGCGCCCGCGAGCGCGGCGCCGCGGGTGGCGGCGCCGAACAGCACGGTCAGGAAGCCGAGCTGGCTCACCGTGCCGTAGGCGAGCAGCCGTTTGAGGTCGTTCTCACGCAGGGCCCGCCAGCCGCCCAGCAGCATCGTGAGCAGGCCGAGCGACACGGCCGCCGCCCGCCACGGGACGTCCTCGCCGAAGGCCGGGCCGAGCCTGGCCAGCAGGTAGATCCCGGCCTTGACCATCGCCGCGGCGTGCAGGTAGGCCGAGACCGGGGTCGGCGCGGCCATCGCGGCGGGCAGCCACATGCTGAACGGGAAGATCGCCGACTTCGACAGCGCCCCGGCCAGGACGAGCGCCAGCGCGGCCGGCACCGTCCCGCCGGCCGGCGGGTGCGCGAGGAGCCGCGAGACCCGGTAGGTGCCGGCCGCCTCGCCCAGCATGACGAACCCGGCGAGCATGGCCAGCCCGCCGAAGGTGGTGACGGTGAGCGCCTGCAGCGCGGCCCGCCGTCCGGCCCGGCTCGCCGGGTCCTGGCCGATCAGCAGGTAGGAGAAGATCGTGGTCAGCTCCCAGAACACGTACAGCAGGAGCAGGTCGTCGGCGGCCACCAGCCCGAGCATGGCCCCGGCGAAGGCCGTCAGCGACCCGCCGAACCTCCCGAGCCCGTCCTCGCCGGCGGAGAAGTAGCGGGAGCAGTACAGCAGCACCAGCGCGCCGATCCCGGTGACCAGCGTCATCATCAGCAGGCCCAGCGCGTCGGCGCGGAAGGACAGGCTCATCCCCAGGGCGGGCGCCCAGTCGTGCCGCGAGGAGACGGGTGCGCCCGTGACGACGGCCCACAGCGTGTAGGCGAACCCGCAGGCGGGCGGGAGGGCGAGCACGAGGAAGGCGTCGCGGCCGAGCCTGCGCACCAGAGCCGGGGCGCACACCGCCGCGACGGCGTGCAGGATCAGCAGCGGCTCCATGGTCTCCCGGGCCCGTCGTCGGCCGACGACCCGACGGTGCCACCGGATCCGCCGCACCGCCGTACGGGCGCGCGGCCGCTTGACGGGAAAAGTCCCGGTCCTTCACCGGGACATGAGACCCGCCGGGTACGGCTCAGCGGCGGCCGGCGCGGCCCAGCAGCCAGCCGATCACCGCGCTGCCGAGCGCGACCCCGGCGCCCATCCCGAACGCGGCGAGGACCGGCCAGGCGGGGCCGTTCGCGGCGGGTCGCGGGGCGGGGCCGGCGGCGGGACGCTCGAAGACCCGCGGCGCGGCCTGGGCCTGCTCTCCGGCGGGGACGACCGCCGGGCCGGGCCGGGCGGCTTCTCCGGCGAGGGCCGCCGGGCCGGCCTGGACGGGGATCGCGGCTGTCTCCGGGACGGTCGCCGTGGTCCCGGCGGTCCCGGCGGTCCCGGTGACTCCGATCACGGAGGCGGCGGGGACCGCGGGGGCCGTCACGACGGCGGCGAGGTGGTTCTCGACGGCGGTGAAGAACTCTCCCGCGGTCTTCCTCGCCACCGAGCCGAGCATGCGCTGGCCGACGCCCCCGATCATGCCGCCGACCACCGCCTCGGCGTCGTAGTCGACCCGGGTGCCGTCCCCGGCGTCGCTGAGGCGGATCTCGACGGTGGCGTCCACCGTACCGGGGGCGCCCTGCCCCCGGGCCCGGAGCACGAACCGCTCCGGCGCGTCCGGCTCGGTCAGCGTCACCTCTCCCTGGTAGACGCCCTTGATCGAGGCGACCCCGGCGGTGACCGTCATCCGGTAGGCGCCGGGCCCCGTCTCCTCCAGGCGCTCACAGCCCGGGATCGTGCGCACGAGCACGGCCGGGTCCTGGAGCGCGGACCACACGCGGTCCCTGTCGACGCCGAGCACGGCGCTGCCTGCGACCTTCATCCCAGTACTGTAGGCATCCGCCCGCCGCGCCGGTAGGGCGTGTGCCCTCGGCGCGGCGGACGGCGAGACGGCGGAACCCCGCTAGGCGGTCAGGACCACCTTGTTGCACTCGTTCTCCTTGTGCTTGAACATCTCGTAGGCCCGCGGGGCGTCCTCCAGCCGCATGCGGTGGCTGATCACGAAGCTGGGGTCGATGTCGCCGTTGCGGATCCGCTCCATCAGCGGCCTCATGTACCGCTGCACGTGGCACTGGCCGGCCCTCAGGGTCAGCGACCGGTTCATGATCGATCCCATCGGGAACTTGTCGACCATGCCGCCGTAGACGCCGATCACCGAGACGGTCCCGCCGTTGCGGCAGGCCATGATCGCCTGGCGCAGGGCGTACGGCCGGTCGGTCTCCAGGCGGGTCGCCTGCTTGGTGCGGTCGTAGGCGTACATGGCCGGGTTGCCGTGGTGGGCCTCCATGCCGACGGCGTCTATGCAGGCGTCCGGGCCGCGGCCGGCGGTCATGTCCCGCAGCGCCTCCATGACGTCGACCTCCTCGTAGTTGAGCGTCTCGGCGCCCGCGCGCTCGGCGTGGTGCAGCCGGTAGGGGAGGCGGTCGATGGAGATGACCCGTTCGGCGCCCATCAGGCGGGCGCTGAGGGCCGCGAACTGGCCGACCGGCCCGGCCCCCCAGACGGCGACGACGTCGCCGGGCTTGATGTCGCACATCTCCGCGCCCATCCAGCCGGTGGGCAGGATGTCGGACAGGAACAGCACCTTCTCGTCCGGCAGGCCGTCCTCGACCTTGATCGGCCCCACGTCGGCGAAGGGCACCCGGGCGTACTCGGCCTGGCCCCCGGCGTAGCCGCCGAGCATGTGCGAGTAGCCGAAGATCCCCGACGGGGAGTGCCCCAGGAGCTTCTCCGCGACGCCCGCGTTGGGGTTGGAGTTCTCGCACACGGAGTACATGCCGTTCTGGCAGGACAGGCAGTTGCCGCAGGCGATCGGGAAGGGGACGACCACCCGGTCGCCGACCTTGAGGTTGCGCACCTGCGGGCCCACCTCCACCACCTCGCCCATGAACTCGTGGCCGAGGATGTCGCCCTTCTTCATCGTGGGCATGTACCCGTCGTACAGGTGCAGGTCCGAACCGCAGATCGCGGTCGAGGTGACGCGGACGACGGCGTCGCGGGCGTTGACGATCCCCGGGTCCGGGACGTCCCGGACCTCGACGGTGTTGCGGCCCATCCAGCATGTGGCTTTCATGTCTTCCCCTCACCCCACCGGCTGGGCGGGACGCTGTACGGCCTGCCGGAGCGCGCGGGTGCCCTCCGGGCTGCCCTCGGAACGCACCACCTCCCCGGTCTCCATGACCTGCTTGAACCGCCGCAGGTCGTCGTGGACCTGCTGCTCGGGGTGCTCGCCCAGCAGCCGGGCCAGCGCCAGGCCCGCCTTGCCGCCCGGCGGGTCGTAGCTCAGGCTCACCCGCACCTCGGTGCCGCGCCCGCCCGGGGCGTCGGCGAAGCGCACCGTCCCGCTGTTGGGCACCGTCGCCCGTCCCGTGGACCGCCACGAGATCAGCTCACCCGGGCGGTCCTCGACGATCTCCGCGTCCCACTGCACGCTCCTGCCGGCCGGGCCCCGCGCCGTCCAGTGCGACCGCCCGTCGCCGGTCACCTCCACCGACTCAAGGTGCGTCATGAACCGCGGAAGGTGCCCGAAGTCCCGCCAGTACCGGTAGACCTCCTCGCGGGGATGGTTGATCGTCACCGCCGCCCGCAGGTCCCGGACCCGATCGCCCAGTTCACGGCCCTCCCGGCCCTCAGGGCCCCGGGTGGCCGTGGCGCGCCGGCCTGCCCGCATCGCGGCGTACACGGCGGCGGCGAGCCCGGTGGCCGCCGTGAGGGTCCCGATGCGGCCGCCTCCGCCGCCGGAGCGGCCGCCCCGGCCGGTCTTCGCGCGGCCGGGCGCCATCATCCGCATCGCGCCGCCCAGGCCGTGTCCGGACGCCGTCATCCGCCTCATCCCGCCGATGCGGCGGCCGGGCGCCATCATGCGCATCGCGCCGCCCATGCGGTGGTGGTCCCCCATCCCGCGGACGTGCCCGCGGCCTCCCGGGTACGGGATCACGTGCAGGAACTCCCGCCGGCCGGTCGGCGCCAGCATCGCGCGGATCCGGCCGGCGATGCCGCGGCCCGTGCCGGGCGGCGTCATGTGGAGCAGACCCCGCGCCCCGGGCTGCGGGATGACGTGCAGGAACTCCCGGCCGCCGGTCGGCGCCAGCGCCCGCCGCAGGCCGCGGGGAAGCCTCCGGCCGCCCGCCATCGGCATCCCGCTGAGCATGCCCCCCGCTCCGCGCGACGGGAGCGTGTGCAGGAACTCCCGGCCGCCGGTGGGCATGAGCCTCCGCCTCGGGCCGCGGCCGGGCGTGCCGCCCATCATCGGCATGGCCTGGATGAACTCCCGGCCGCTCGTCGGCGTCAGCCTCCGGTGGATCCGCTCGGCGGTCTTCGGCGCGACGACGTGCGCCAGGCCCAGGCCGAGGCCGGCCCAGCCCAGCACGCGGGCGAGCGGGTCGGCGGTGTGCTGATGTTCATGGGTCATATGGTCCTCGCATGGCTGGTCGCTTCTCCGATTCCGGCCCGCCGTCGGCTCGGCCCCGCGGCCGCTCCCGGCCGCCACGCCGCACCGGCGCCGCCGCCGTCCGGCGCGGCCCGGCAGGCGGGAACGGCCGGTGGCGAACCTCCCGGTAACCGCAGGTATTACCCCTCTGACATGGGAAGACGCTGATTCTCCGGTCCGGAATGGGTCAGGAGATCCCAACATCGCCGGACTCTCCGCCGGCCCCGGCCGCCGGATCTCGTCGCCGACAAATGCCCCATATGGCCATTTATGCGATTACCGGTCCCCGGCCCCTGGCAGGATGGTGCGCCATGGCATCGGGGAGATCACGAATGGCCGGGGCGGCGGTCGCGCTCGCGGTCGTGACGGCGGGCGCGGGCTGCGGCCAGGGGAGCACGGGTGCGGACGGCGGCGCGGCGGACGGCAGGGACGGCGCCGCCCGCGTCCCCTCCTCCGCCGCGTCCGCCTCGCCGTCCCCCACCGGTCCGCCCGGGGCGCTGCCCAGGCCGGGCGAGGTGGCCCGGATCCCCGTGCCCGCCGACGGGCTGCCGCCCGTGATCAGCTCCATCCCGACCAAGCGGAAGGTCGTCTTCCTCACCATCGACGACGGATGGGAGCAGGATCCGGGGTTCCTGGCGCAGGTCCGCGAGCGGCGGATCCCGATCGCGGCCTTCGTCACCCGCGACGCCGTCGAGGCCAGGGGCGCGACCGACCCGACCGCCCAGGGAGGGAGATACCTCGGCGCCGGGAAGTGGGACTACGTGCGCGACCTGCGCGAGGCCGGGGCGACGATCGAGGACCACACGCTCACCCATCCCAGCATGCCCACGCTCGGCTACGAGCGGCAGAAGGCGGAGATCTGCGGCACCGCCAAGCTGGTCCGCAGGCACACCGGCGAGTCGCCCAGGCTGTTCCGCCCGCCGTTCGGCGCCTTCAACACCCTGACGCGCAGGGCGGCCAAGGCGTGCGGCATGGACGCGCTGCTGCTCTGGACGGCTACCGTGCAGCCGGGCGGGAAGATCGCCTACCAGGTGCCGGACAAGAAGCTGCGCCCCGGCGACGTGCTGCTGCTGCACTTCCGGCCGAACCTGTCCCGCGACTTCCGCGTCCTGGTCAAGAAGATCCAGCGCCGGGGCTTCGAGCTCGGCAACCTCCACGCCTACCTGGAGGCCGCGGGCCGCAGGTCCTGACCCGGGTCCGAGCCGGAGTGCGGTCCGGACCGGGCCGTGTGACGAAGATCGCATCAGCTCGCGGCGTCGGCGCCCCCCTTTGCTCTACACGTTGTAGTACTACTGGAGGTAGCACTACCGCTTGTAGAGCTTTGACCCGTGAGGGGAAGATGGACGCACTGGACCTGGCGCGGTGGCAGTTCGGGATCACCACCGTCTACCACTTTCTTTTCGTACCCTTGACCATCGGCCTGGGCGTCTTCGTGGCCGGCCTGCAGACCGCCTGGCACCGCACCGGCAAGGAGCAGTACCTGACGCTCACCAAGTTCTTCGGGAAGCTCTTCCTGATCAACTTCGCGATGGGCGTGGTGACCGGCATCGTGCAGGAGTTCCAGTTCGGGATGAACTGGAGTGAGTACTCCGTCTTCGTCGGCGACGTCTTCGGCGCCCCGCTGGCACTGGAGGCGCTGCTGGCGTTCTTCCTGGAGTCGACGTTCCTGGGCCTGTGGATCTTCGGGTGGGACCGCCTCCCCAAGCGCGTCCACCTCGCCACGATCTGGGCGGCGGTGATCGGCTCCAACCTCTCGGCCTACTTCATCCTCGCCGCCAACGCCTGGATGAAGCACCCGGTCGGCTACGAGGTGGTCGGCGGCCGGGCCCGCATGACGGACCTGTGGGCGGTGCTCACCAACCCCACGGCCCTCGCCCAGGTGCCCCACGTGGTCGGCGCGGCGTTCGTCGTCGCCGGCGGGTTCGTGCTGGCCGTCTGCGGCTACCGCGTCCTGCGCGAGCGGCGCCCGGGCCCCGGCGGCACCGTTCCCGTACGGCGCGGCGAGGAGGGCATGTGGCGTGCCCCGATGCGCGCCGCGCTGGTCATGACGGCGATCGCCGGGGCCGTCGTCGCCTTCACCGGCGACGCCTCCGCCAAGCTCCTGAACGAGCAGCAGCCGATGAAGCTGGCCGCCGCCGAGGGACTCCGGCACAGCACGGCGGGCGCGCCGTTCTCCCCCGTGCCCGGGGTGGAGCTGCCCGGCGTGCTCAGCTTCCTGTCCACCGGCGACTTCGGCGCCGTCATCCGGGGCACCGAGGACCTCCAGGCCGTCTACGCCCGGCAGTTCGGCCCGGCCGACTACGTGCCCGACCTGTCCGTCGTCTACTGGTCCTTCCGCGTCATGATCGTCTTCGGCATGACGACCGTGGCCCTGTCGGTCCTCGGCCTGTGGCTGACCCGCCGGCGCCGCCGCGACCCGCGCCCGCTGCCCTCCTGGTTCGCCCGCGCCTGCGTTCTGGCCCTGCCGCTGCCGCCCCTGGCCATGATCGCCGGCTGGCTGCTCAGCGAGATCGGCCGCCAGCCCTGGACCGTCCAGGGCGAGCTGCTCACCGCCGCGAGCGTCTCCCCCGGCGTCAGCCTCGCCGAGGTCGCCGTCTCCCTGGCGGTCTTCACCGTCCTGTACGGCGCGCTCGCCCTGGCCGAGGCCGTACTGCTGGTCCGGCACGTCAAGGCGGGCCCCGAGCCCGCCGCCCCCGGCCCCCTCGCCCCGCCCTCGCGCGACGGCGACGAGGACCGCACCGCACTGCTCCAGCCGACCCTGATGTACTGAGCGGACAACGGACATGGAACTGACGACCTTCTGGTTCATCGTCATCGCCTTCCTGTGGACCGGCTTCTTCGTCCTGGAGGGCTTCGACTTCGGCGTCGGCATGCTGGCCCCGGCGCTGTCGCGGAACGAGGCCGAGCGCAGGCAGGTGCTCGGCACCATCGGCCCGGTCTGGGACGGCAACGAGGTGTGGCTGATCACCGCGGTCGGCGCGATGTTCGCCGCGTTCCCCGCCTGGTACGCCGGTCTGCTCAGCGAGTTCTACCTGCCGCTCACGCTGGTCCTGGTCGGGCTGATCGTGCGCGGCGTCGGCCTGGAGTGGCGGGGCAAGGTGCACCACGCCACGGACCGCCGCTGGTGCGACCTGGGCATCGTGGCGGGCAGCGCGCTCCCGGCGTTCCTGTGGGGCGCCGTCTTCGCCGACCTGCTGCGGGGCGGCGCGGCCGCCGCGCTGGCCGGCGGGGTCCTCTCGCTCTCGCTGTTCGCCCTGCACGGCGCGGTCTTCGTCGCGCTGAAGACCACCGGCCCGGTACGGGCCCGCGCCCGCCGCGCCGCGATGGCCGCCTCGGCGGTGGCGCTGCCCGCGGCCGTGGTGGCGCTGCCGGGCATCCCCCCGGCGGGCAGCGGCTGGGCCGCGGCGCCGTGGCCGTGGGCGGGCGCGCTGGCCGCGGTCGCCGCTCTGGCCGCCGGGGTCGCGCTGACCTGGCGGGGCAGGGACGGCTGGGCGTTCACCGCCACCGCCTCCGCCATCGTCCTGACCGGCGCCGCGCTGTTCGCCACCCTCTTCGAAGCCCCCATGCCGGGCATGACCGTCGCCGGGGCCGCCTCCGGCCCCTACACGCTGGGCATGCTGACCTGGATCGGCCTGATCGCGCTGCCGTTCGTGCTCGGCTACCAGGCGTGGACCTACTGGGTGTTCCGCAGGCGCCTGGTCGCCGAGGTCTCCCGAGCCTGACTCCCCGGCCCGGGTCTCCCGGATCCGGCCCCCGCTCCGGGGCCTCCCGGACCGGCCCTCGCGTCGGGGTCTCGCGGCCCGGGCCGCCCGGGCGGGCCGCCCGGGCCGGGGCGTCCTGACAGCGGGCGGCGCGCCGCCCTCCCCGTCCGCCGCGCCGCCGGCGCCGTACCGGGAACACCGTGACCACGGCCGCCACCGCGGCCGTGGCCGTCTCCACGAGCCCGGCGGCCACCGTTATCACTGTGAGATCTGACATTTTCCGGGTGGTGGAGTTGGGAAACAGAGGCATTGACTTCCAGTGAAAAGATCGCAAACATGCCTCGGTGACCACCCCCAGTCTGTTCCGGCACCGGAACTTCTCGCTCCTGTTCGGAGCGGACACGATCAGCCAGATCGGCACGCAGGTCAGCACCCTCGCGCTGCCGCTGGTCGCGGTGCTCGCGCTGCACGCGAGCCCGTTCGAGACCGGCCTGCTGGCCGCCGCGCAGACGGCGGCCTTCCTGCTGGTCGGACTGCCGGCCGGGGTGTGGGTGGACCGGATGCCGCGCCGGCGGATCCTGGTCGGCGCCGACGTGGTCCGGGCCGTGCTGCTGGCCTCGGTGCCGCTCGCCTGGTGGTTCGACGCACTGAGCCTGCCCCAGCTGTACGGCGTGGCGCTCGGCACCGGCCTGGCCACGGTCTTCTTCGACGTCGCCTACCAGAGTTACCTGCCGAGCCTGGTCGGCAGGGACCGCCTGATGGAGGGCAACGCCAAACTGGAGATCGTCCGCAACTCGGCGCAGATCGCCGGCCCGGCCGTCGGCGGCGGTCTGATCCAGCTGCTCACCGCGCCGGTCGCGGTGGTGCTGGACGCCGTCAGCTTCCTGGGCTCGGCGCTGATGCTGGGGCGGATCGACGCCACCGAGCAGGTCCCGGACCGCAGCGAGCGGCGGGGACTGCTGAAGGAGATCGGCGAGGGCCTGCGGTACGTGGTCTCCCACCGCATCCTGCGGCTGATCGCCGCCTCCACGGCCCTGGCGAACTTCGCCAACGGCATGATGGTCGCCGTCGAGATGATCTTCCTGGCCCGGGTGGTCGGCCTGTCCCCCGGTGCGATCGGCGTGCTGTTCTCGGTGGTGTCCGTCGGCGGCCTGACCGGCGCGGCGCTCGTGGGGCCGATGAGCCGCCGGATCGGCTCGGCCCGGATCATCTGGCTGTCCATCATGGTGACGTCGCCGTTCACCGCCCTGGTGCCGCTGACCGAGCCGGGCTGGCGGGTCTCGCTCTTCGCGATCGGCGCGTTCATCCAGTCGATCGGCGTGGTGCTCTACAACGTCGGTCAGGTCACCTTCCGTCAGAGCGTCACCCCCGAGCGCATGCTCGGCCGGATGAACGCCACCATGCGCTTCCTGGTGTGGGGCACGCTGCCCATCGGTGGCCTGGTCGGCGGTCTGCTGGGTGAGCAGTTCGGCGCCCGCGCCACGCTGTGGGTCGTCGTGGGGGTCACCCTGCTGGCGGTGGTGCCGCCGGTGCTCTCCCCGCTGCGCACCATGCGCGACCTGCCCGAGGTCCCGGACCCGGACGGGCCCGGGACGGAGGGCCCGGCGGCCGGTCCGATGGCGGAGCAGCCGGCGGCGGAGGAGCCGGCGGCCGGCGATCCGGCCGCGGAGGGCCCGCCGAGCGGGAGACCGGCGAAGGAGCGGGCGGCGGGCGGCGGCACCGTGACGGAGGACCAGGCGACCGGGGAGGCGGCGGCGGAGGTTCCGCTGATCGGAGAGACGGTGGCGGGGATCCCCGTGACCGAGCGGCCCGCCCCGGCGCACGACCCCGCCTCCGGCCCGGTCCCCGGCTCCGTCCCGGCGCACGACCCCGCCTCCGATCCGGTCTCCGGCTCCGCACCGGCCGGCGACCCCGGCCGAGACGGGACCTCCGTACGGGACGACACCGGACGGCCGGATCCCGCCGACGGCTCCTGACACCGGCCCCGGCCGGGACGAGCGACGCGGCGACCGATCCCGCCGGGCACCGGTTCCGGCACGGACGGCCCGGCCCGGCCCGGCGCGGACGGCACGGCCCGGACGGCGCGGATGTACGGCACGGCCCGGACGGCGCGGATGTACGGCACGGCCCGGACGGCGCGGATGTAC